>JABSPR010000224.1 GCA_013214975.1 Flavobacteriales bacterium | reverse complement strand
TTCTAATTGGCTCTTTTGTCCAGGATCGGATAGGTCTGATACACGTAATAGGTCATTTCTATGCCTTTGCTTAGTTCACCTTTCCTTTCCAGGTTCTTCAGATTATAGTTCTGATTTATCTTTTAATTTATCAAAACAAACATAAAGGCCTTTGTGTACTAGTGGTTAAACAATACAAAGCACACCGCGAAGCAGCACCGAAGGTAAACCCATCAATCAAACAAATATAATTGGCGACTTTGCGGCTCTGTGGTTAAAGCCAAGGCACAGCACAAACCCCTACAAATCCAAAGGGCGTAGCCGATCCAAATGCGGTAGCGATCCGATGATCTAAAAGGTGCAGCCGAATCTATATAAGTACCCCCTTACTCTCCTCAGTATTCCGCTTATTAATAAACACAGCTCCGTTATCCTCAATATAATTTGCGATCATATCCCCAATTCGACTACAGCTCGAAGGCGATTCAAACGACAGATCAACTGAAACTATCCCCTCTTGCATTGCCCAGTCAACTGATTCCCGAGTCACCTCCGCTTCCTCAGGCAAGCCCAAGTGATCAAAGAGCATCGCAACCGCAAGAATCGTCGCATTTGGATTCGCAATATCCTGTCCTTTTGCTTGTGGATATGAACCATGAATTGGTTCAAAAAGACCATTCGTTCCTCCAACCGAAGCAGAAGGTAGCATACCAATTGATCCCGTAATTACACTTGCCAAATCAGAAAGGATGTCACCAAACATGTTCTCTGTTAGAATAACATCAAACGATTGTGGATGTTGAATAATTTGCATTGCTGCATTGTCAACAAATAAATAATCAAGGGTGACATTTGGATATTGCTTTGCAATTCGAGTCACCTCTTTTCGCCACAAACGTGAAGTCTCAAGTACGTTTGCTTTATCAACCAATGTCAATTTACCATTTCGTTGTTCAGCCGCTTTGAAAGCCTCGTGAGTAATTTGTTCAATTTGTTTTACTGAATAGGAACACAGGTCACTCGCTTCGGACTGGTCTTCGTTTAATTTTTTCTCACCGAAATAAATCCCACCAATAAGTTCACGGTAAATCACAAAATCAACATCTGTCAACAAGTGATTTTTTAAAGGAGAACTGTTAGAAATTAAATCGTACGTTTCTATTGGGCGAATATTACAGAACAGGCCTAAATGCTGTCTTAATTTCAAAAGTCCCTGTTCAGGTCGAACGGTTAACGTCGGATCGTTGTCGTATTTTGGATCTCCAATCGCACCTAAAAGAACGGCATCGCTAGACGCACAAATTTCAAGATCTTTGTCTGTAATTGGTACACCATACCTTTCAATGGCGCAAGCACCCATGTCAACAGGAATGTATTTGAAATCATGCTCGAATCGAAAGGCAATTGAATTCATCACCTTGATTGCTTGATTCACGATTTCAGGCCCAATTCCATCGCCGTGAATTACTGCTATTTGCTTTTTCATAATATGTTCAATTCTTCAAATGCTTGCACATCTTTTTTGATACTCAATAAATATTCTAATTCGCTTATATCTTCCATGATGAATTTCTTTTTCAATGGATCTATCGCGAACGTTTTCTGAAACGAAAAGTCACCGTTGTAGATCTTTACCGATTGCGTTTCAATATCAATGTCAATATTAGCGTCAGGATGTTTTTCTACGTAGCTCATCACCAATTGCAATTCATCAGCTTCAAGTTCAATTGGTATGATGTCGTTGTTCAAAGCATTTCCCTTGAAGATATCCGCGAATTGGCTTGAAATAATAGCGCGAATTCCATAATCGGAAATGGCCCACGCCGCATGCTCTCGACTTGAACCACAGCCAAAGTT
>JABSPR010000223.1 GCA_013214975.1 Flavobacteriales bacterium | reverse complement strand
GTTAAAGAAGTCACGTAGTTATTACTAAGTCCTTGCTCTTCTGTAAAATGTGTAAATGTTTCACCGTCAAATCGAGTTACTCCCCCTCCATATGTACCGAACCATAAATTGCCGTCGAAGTCCTCTAGCATAGAGCTTACAGAACGATGACTCAACCCTTCACGTACGGAATAATTTGTAATAGTATTACCATCGTAACACGACAATCCTCCATGTGTACAAAACCAAATATTATACTCGCTATCTTCAAAAATTGCGAAAACATAATTATCACAGAGGCCTTCTTTTGTAGTAAATGTGTACACAGAATCTCTGTCGTACATACTTACTCCTGCTCTTTCCGTCCCAAACCATACATGACCTTTTCTGTCCTCTAAGATCGAAATAACTGTTTCCTCAAAAAGCCCTTCAATATCATTCATATATAAAAAGGTATTTCCATCATATTTGGATACACCATAGGTTGTGCCCAACCAAAGATTTTTACTCCCGTCTTTAACAAGGGCATTTATATAATTAATGGTTGAACCCGTTTTCTGCGTATAGTGAACTGCACTGGTTTCATTGTAGTTAATTAAACCACCTCCATACGTACCAAACCACAAGCTTCTATCGGTATCTTCTTCTATAGATAAAATTATATTCTTCCCTAATCCCTGTTTTTCATTTAAATGAGAAAAAGATCGATGATCTAATCGGTTAACTCCACCACCCTCTGTCCCAAACCATAAGCTCCCTTGGGAATCCTCGAAAATCGAGTTAATATTTGCATTACTTAACCCTTCCTCTTCAGTGAGATGTGTAAACGATTTACCGTCATACTTAATTACACCATCTCCTGCAGACCCAAACCAAACATTCCTCTCTTTATCGGCTAGTATGGCTGATACCTGTTGATTCGTAAATCCCTGATTTGAGTCAAAATAGGTAAATGATTGGCCACCAAAACGAGTAACACCTCCTTTAGAATCACCCATCCAAATATTACCATTGTGATCTTCACAAAGAGACAATATAGAATTACCATGCAAACCATCGTCAACAGTAAAGTGTGTGAACTCTTTACCATCAAATTTATTCAACCCATTCCAAGTTCCTATCCAGATATCCCCCTTACTATCTTCAATTATTTCAGAAACATAATTATTACTCAACCCTTCCTTCTCTGTAAAATAAGTAAAGAATTCTCCATCATATTTTACAATTCCAGCACCTTCTGTTCCAAGCCAGATATTACCAACTCTGTCTTCAATTATAGTACTGATAACCTTAAAAGCGAAACCGTCCTTCTCAGTATATTGAGTAACAAATTTTCCATCGTAGCAATTCAATCCGTCAAATGTTCCAATCCACAATTTGCCTTTACTGTCTTCTAAGCTCGATCTTACCTGAACATTACTTAACCCCCCATATTCGCCAAGAATACTCAAATATTCCCCATCAAATCGAACGATCCCAAATTCCCATGTGGAAAACCAAAGCTGCCCTCTACTGTCTTCTATAATATTATCTATGTAAGACGAAGGCAAACCTTGGTCTACATCTAAATATTGAACATTGATAGTTGAGTTATCTCTATAAGAAAAAGTAAGAGCTTCAACAGGCCTGGAAAAAGATGAATTTACTTTTCTTCCTTCACCGCTAACTAAAATACCTGTTGGTATTGTGTCTTCCTTGCTATTAATAAGTATAAATTTAGAATGAACAGAGTCAACAGAAAGTTTTTTCACTTTAGAGAGATCGACTTCCGTACGTTTCGGTTTCGTTAAGATCTTTCGAACATTCGATGCTATCGATATAACTTCAACATTAACCTCTTCTTTAAAAAATGAAGGTCTAGAAACATCATTGGGAACAAAAGGTTTATTAATTACCCTTCTACTCGATTTTATAATACTATCTCCAGTAAAGGTATTATGGGTATAGCCATTTACCATATCCAATTCCACAACAATCGGCGGATCAAATATTGCTTTTGGCACAGAGTCATCTTCCTTTATCCCGGTATTGCAGGATATCAGGAGGAAAACTAGAGCGGTAATAAAAATTGAAATTCTAGCCATATTGGTACTATAAACAATACTTTATATTGTCGACATGGAAGATATACAATTGAGTGCTCAGAAACTACAAACCGAAAGCCTTTTTAACCGAAAACAACTCATCTATCTACCTTATAAAAGACCACCATTAACACGACTGACCTACAGGTCATTACTTTTTTACCAATAACAATAATTAGCGTTCATGATTAAAGCAAAATTCTGTCTTCCTAATAAAAACGTTTGGCAATTTGGGCTGACTAAATGAACGGCGCCCCTCAACATTAAATATTTGTAATCTTATTTTTTACTTTCCCAAAACCACATACACATCAGATCAAGACTTTACCCAATAATTATCCTTTATTAATCAACAATCACCTTGTTAATAAGTACATCTACAATTAATTAGGGTGCTATGTCTTTTGAGGGGTATTGAGGTTAATATTAAAAGAAAGCTATGATATTCAACCACTCATCTTCCATTATCGATATAGAAAAAATAAAATCAATGTATAACCTTGGCAAAGATTTAAAATGGCATGACGCTTCTCAATTAATAAAAAGTGCTTCACTAAATAAATTCAAACCAGGAGAATGCTTAATACCGGCTAATTCAAAAAAAAGAGAGGTCTTTATAATTCTTAAAGGTC
>JABSPR010000222.1 GCA_013214975.1 Flavobacteriales bacterium | reverse complement strand
ACTAACTACAATTTCTTTTACAACAATTCCTGTAAGTAGACTAACCCCGATTTTCCAATCGAATCCAAGAGGCGCTATTGCTGGTTCTATGAATTTTCCAACACGGGCGATATAGGATTTCTCATAACGTTCCGACTCCTTCTGAAGAATAAGTTTATTTATTTCAACATCGTTTTCTATTCTATCTTGACTACTGAGTAGCTCTATCTGACTCTCATAGTCTTGTGAAAATTCAATGTTTCGTGGATAGTACCCAAGTGCCCAAACAAGTATAGATGCAATCATTACAACTCCAGTTATTTTACGTAGATACTGAGATGATTTCCACCACATATGTTTAAGTAGGCCTTTGAAAGATGGCATGCGATAAGGCGGGAGCTCCATTAAAAACTGATCTTCTTCAACATATTTGAAGGCGGTTTGTTTTAATATAAGAGCTGTAACTACGGCAATCGAAATTCCAAGAAAATATATTGAAAAGAGCATAATGCCAGAGTTATTAGGAAAGAATGCGCCTATTAATAATATGTATATAGGTAAACGGGCACTACATGACATAAACGGGTTTATAAGCATAGTTAGGATTCTATTGCTTTTACTTGTTAATGTTCTGGTAGACATAATTGCTGGAACATTGCACCCGAAGCCCATGAGCAACGGGATAAATGATTTTCCATTTAGTCCGATCATTCGCATAAGGCGGTCCATGATAAATGCGGTACGGGCCATGTAACCAGTATCTTCAATTAGTGATATGCAGAAGTAGAGAATAAGGATACTTGGAAAAAAGCATATGATTCCGCCAATTCCGCTAATTACACCGTTTAGAAGAAGATCCTTCAATGGGCCAGTCTCCATAATGGAATTTACGAAATTAGATAGTTCACCAACGGCATTTTCAATAAGTTGATTTGGGAATCCCCCTAGCGTAAAAGTGGATTGAAACATTAACCACATGAAGAATATAAATAGTGGAAAACCCCAGTACTTGTGTGTTAGAACCGCATCTATACTATCTGATCCACCAGTATCTTTGGATGGTCTGGAAGAGCTTTTCCGTAATACATTAGCAATAAACTGATAGCGCATATTAGAAAAAAGCTGTTCACCATCCTCGCTAAATTTTTCTTCTATTTCTATAATGCTTTTACTAGCTATATTATGAATTTCTTCGAAATTCTTACACGCTCTTAATCTTAAAATAGAGTAGGGGTCGTTCTCAAGAGCTTTAATCGCTAAGTATCTACTAGACACTATGTCTGTTAGTGCTTTGTTCTCTTTAGTCTCAATTATATCTTCTAACTTTTTTAAATGATTACCGAAATATTTATCGTAATCAATATGGAGCTTTTCTTTACTATCGTTAATAGATTTATAGCTGTTTATTACACAGCTAAAAAGCTCGTCTATTCCTTTTTCAGTAATGCCTACAGTTGGAATAATTGGCATTCCTAAATTATCAGATAGTTCGCTCTGGTTAATAACAATATTTTTCCCCTTTAATTCATCGTGCATGTTAAGGGCCAATACCATGTCGACGTTCATGTCTATTAATTGGGTAGTAAGAAATAAATTTCTTTCTAAATTGGTTGCGTCTACTACGTTTACGATAATATCTGGTTGCTTGTCAAGAATCCATTTCCGAGCAAACAGCTCTTCAGATGAACCTGTAGATAAAGAATAGATACCTGGCAAGTCGGTAATTTCAAGGGTATAACCTTCTCTTTGAAAAGTTGCTAGATGATAATCAACCGTTGCTCCATCAAAATTCCCGACGCGTCCATGTGAGTTTGATGCACTATTGAAAATTGTTGTCTTTCCACAATTGGGATTCCCAATTAGCAACACTTTTATCCTTTTACCTTTTTTTACAAAGGCAGGGTTGATCTTGTTTTCTTTTAATAATGAAGTTATTGTTTCACAGAATACTTGTTCTTGTTGTGTAGAGGTTTCAATTTCAATAAGCTCTGCTTCACTTTTGCGCAAAGAAATATTGTATCCCATAAGACTAAACTCAATAGGGTCGTTAAGGGGGGCTCGCTTTACAAGAAATACTTCATGGCCTTTAACAAATCCCATTTCTGTAATTCTTCTACGAAAGTCTTCCTTGCCCTTTACTTTAGTAATGACGGCTTTTTCCGAATGCTTTAGCTCAGATAATTTCATGCCTTGTAAAATTACCATTATTATTTAGAATTATTCTAAATAAGGGCTTGTACTTGAACGCAATTGGATTTTTTGAGTTGCCTTATTTGTTCATTAAAATGCTAAAACCACTATTTATTGTGAGGGATGGCGACAAAGTATTGAACTGTACAGAGAGATCTACATTGATATCACTTATTGGCTGATAGGAAGTTCCGATAATTAAATTGTGATACAATCTTCTAAAACGCGTGCGCATGCGAGAGTATTCTAAGAATAATTGTAGATTATCAATAAGATTAACGCTAGTAACTAAGGAATGGCTTCTACTGATGAATATAAAATTATATCCAGCAGAGAAACGGTTGGATAATGACTTAGTAAAGCTAAATGCCAAGTCTAGGTTGTATAGAGAGATGTTAAGATTGTCATTTTCTTTGTATTTAAATACAAAAGTGGGTAGGAATGCTATTTCTGGTAGAAACTTTTTTTCATGTAATAGATTAAATTTAAATCCATAATCGGGTAGGCTAAAGCTTCTAGTATCTATATCGGTATGCCAATTTAATTTTGTATTCGAAAGATTCAGTTTATTGTAAAATCTGAATTCAATCCTTTCACTTAGCCCAAAGCGAATAAGGATATCTGAATTTGCATGGATCCAAATGTATTCGTTGTTACTTGTTTCAAAACCAAATCCAGATTCTATTTGTACAGAGTGTTTTGGAACAGTCGTTGAACTGTAAGATACTGTGGGTCTATCTGAGCTAATTGTAATCTGAGCTTTAGTTGAATCGGATTTAAGTTTTAGAATAGAATCGGTAATGGCAAACAGACTGAAGTTTTGTGTAGATATAAGTAAAAGAATAATTAACGAAGTTTTCATTATTGATTCAACTTACTCTTTGGGCTATGAATTGAATAATCTGCTCATGTTCGTCTCTATTAAACCAATTTATTGTAGCGTCTCTTTTGAACCAAGTAATCTGGCGTTTCGCAAAATTTCGGTGATGTTGCTTTATTTTATCAACCGCAAATTTTAAATCCGTTTTATTTTCTAAAAAATCAAATAAAGGGGCATACCCAATAGCCTTTAATGCATTACTGTGCCTGTGTGCAAAGATAGCTTTAGCTTCGTTTAGCATTCCTTCTTTCATCATTTCATCAACTCTTAAATTGATTCTAATATAAAGATCTTCGCGCTCCATTTTAAGACCAATTTTAATAACATTGAAATTTCGCTTCTTACCTTGTTTAATCAATAAGTCTGAAAATGGTTTCCCTGTAATAATACATACCTCAATTGCCCGAATTAACCGAGTTGGGTTTTGTAAATCTATTGTTTCGTAAAGTTTAGGGTCGAGTTTTTTAATTTTATTTTGAAGCGATTCTATTCCTAAATCACTAAGCTCTTGTTCTAAATCTTTTCTCAGTTCTTTATTTGGCGTGGGAGTGGGGTCAAATCCTTTGCAAATGGCGTCGATGTATAAACCAGAACCTCCTGAAAGAATTAGCGTGTTATGTGTTTTGTAAAGTTTTTCAATTAGAGCAATTGCATCGTTTTCGTAATCGGAAACAGTATAGCTATCGTGTATCGACTTTGAATTGATAAAATGGTGTGGGGCTGCTGCTAGTTGGGTTGAAGTTGGTTTGGCAGTTCCAATACTGATTTCTCGAAACATTTGTCTCGAATCTGAAGAGATGATTTCTGTTCTGAAGTAATCTGCTATTTTTAAGCTGAGTTCTGTTTTGCCAATGCCTGTGGGGCCTAAGAGTACAATTAAGGTCTTTAATGGCATTCCTCAAGCTATTCGTTGTAGTTGTATCTTGCTTCACCATCATCTTCTTCATCTTCAAACCCAGACATAATATCGGCAATTTCACTTGCCACAGAATCACCTAAAAGTGTTTCGTCTGCATCTTTATCGTTTTGGTTTGGCGCTTCACCCATTTTCTTACTACATCTGGGCAATTCTTCATCACTGTCAATTTCTTCGATAAGTTCGATATAGAAGCACCACATAAGAAGAAAATCAAAAACATAAATCATTTTAGTTCCAGTACCTTCCATGTATAAACTTAATGATGTGTCTGCCATCATTGGTGCAGGTATTATACCCGCTTGCTCGTCAATTCCATCAGCGCTCGCCATGCTCATTAACGTAATCTCTTCACCTTTATCCCAGTCGTTGCTACTCATGTAAAAGGAAGCCATTTCCGTATTCTGGAAATTAAAAGATTCAAGAAGTGCTTTGTGAAGGTTTTCGAATGTGTCTTCCGAATAAATTTCCAACTCTCTCACAACATCCTTTTCGGTGTCGAGAATAACTTGATACCTGTATGCTTTTTTCATTTTTCTAATTGAATTTCAAGTCCTAACTCCGAAGATAGTGATTCCATGTATGTTATGGCATCTTCCTTCGTGTTAGCGATTTTCCCATCTAAAATGGCTTCTTTAATTTTTTCTTTAATAATCCCAATAGTTTTACCAGGCCTAATATTGAAAGTTTCCATAATGTCTTTACCCATAACAGGTGATTTCCAATTTCGGAAATTGTCTTCTTTCTGCACCTCTTTCATCTTTTCTTCAACCAGGATAAGATTTTCGGTATACCTAATTACTTTATTCTTGTTTTTAGAAGTGATATCTGCTTTTACAAGAATCATTAAGTCATCTATGTCTTCTCCTGCTTCAAATAACAATCTTCTAACAGCAGATGCACTAACTGTTTTATTCGTTAGAGCAATTGGTCTTAAATGAAGTAATACGAGTTTTTTTACATATTGCGCAGGAGCATCTAAGGGAAGTCTTAATCTCTGAAAAATACCCTTAACCATCATAGATCCTTTGTCTTCATGGCCATGAAATGTCCAACCTACTTTATTGTTAAATCGTTTAGTGGCCGGTTTTGCTATGTCATGTAAAATAGCAGACCATCTCAACCATAATTTATCTGACTTGGCTGCGGCATTATCAAGAACTTGTAGTGTATGAATGAAATTGTCTTTATGGCTCAGACCATTTTTTATTTCAATGCCTTTTAGCTTCACAAACTCAGGAAAAATCAAATCTAAAAGTCCTGTTTCGTCTAGTAGATAGAAACCGATAGATGGAATAGGGGATAGTATGATTTTATTAAGTTCTTCAGAAATGCGTTCTATGGAAAGGATCTTAATTCTTTCTCGATTCTCTTTTATCGCGTTTAAAGCGGATTCTTCAATCGTAAAGCCAAGTTGCGAAGCAAATCGAATTGCTCGGAACATTCGTAAAGGATCGTCGGAGAACGTAATCGAAGGGTTTAGTGGGGTTCTTAAGATTTTATTTTCGAGATCCTTAATTCCATCAAAGGGGTCTATTAATTTCCCATATGAATCCGAATTTAAACTGATTGCAAGGCAGTTTATTGTGAAGTCTCGTCTGTTCTGATCATCCTCTAATGTTCCGTCTTCCACTATTGGGTTTCGAGACTCTCTTTTGTACGATTCTTTTCGAGCCCCGACAAACTCTACACTATCATTACGATGATTTAGCATAGCCGTACCAAAGTTTTTAAATATAGAAACCTTTGTTTTGGGTAATTTGCTACTTACAGCTTTAGCCAATTGTATACCACTTCCAACAGTAACTACATCAATATCGTGCGATTCCCTTTTTAGTAGGATGTCTCGAACATAACCGCCGATAACATAAACTTCGTTTCCTTGTTCTTTTCCTGTTTCGGAAATGATCTTGAAAATTTCTTTATTTATATGTTCTTTGAAATTTTGCATCTACTCTCTAATCATCCTCAATTTCCCATCTTCTAATAGTTCTACTATTCTTGATGCACTTGTGTTTTGGCTTGCTTCTGGCAAATTTACAACATGATCTACGGCTGATAAAATTTTTTGGTCAATTTCAGAAAATGTTTTTGGTGATTTTCCCCCACTGATATTCGCGGACGTAGAGATAATGGGATGACCAATTTTCTTTATTATATCATGACAAATCCCTTTATCTACTAATCTAATGGCTATACTGCCATTACTTTTAGTGCAATTTGAAGCTAGATTCGTATAGTTTGGGTATATAATAGTTGTAGGCTTGTCTTGATTTTTTATTATCTCTAACGCTTCCTGAGGGACTTTGCTGACAATGCTCTCTAGCATTTCTAAATCGCATACTAGAATTACATAGCCTTTAGGCTCTCTTTGCTTTATTGCACCAATCTTGTCAATGGCCTCTTTGT
>JABSPR010000221.1 GCA_013214975.1 Flavobacteriales bacterium | reverse complement strand
TTGCAGGCAAATCGCTATCTTAGTAGGAAAACCTTGCAATAAATGATAGGAAAATCAACTTCTCAAGATCAACAAGATTTATTTCAACCCCTGCTTAAAGAGTTCATTAATTTGAATCATGAGTTGGCGTTATTGGGCGACAAAATTGACTGGAAATATTTTGAAGATGCGTTTGCTGATCTCTATTCTTCTACAGGTATGCCGGCAATGCCAATACGTTTGATGGTTGGTTCTTTAATGTTGAAAAGGATTTACAATTTGGGCGATGAGACCTTATGTGAAGCTTGGATCCGCGATCCGTACATGCAGTATTTTTGTGGCATGGCTCATTTTGAGCATAAATTTCCTTGCGACCCCAGTGACTTTGTTCATTTTAGAAAGCGTATAGGTCAACCAGGAGTTGAAAGGATATTTGCATATTCTGTTCTTCTTCATGGAAAAGCAGCCAAAGAAAAGGTAACGCTTTCCGATACAACGGTTGCCGAGAACAATACCACCTTTCCCACAGACGCTAAGCTAGCAAAGAAAATTATCGATAAATGTAATGGTATAGCTCAAAAAGAATTCGTTGAGCAACGACAAACGTATACCAAAGTTTCCAAGCAATTAGTGCGGGATACGCACAATTCATCCCATCCAAAACGAAGAAAGAAGGCAAAAAAATCAGGTCGAAAATTAAAAACGATAGCTGGACGATTATTGAGAGAGTTGGAAAGAAAACTTCCAGAACCTGTGCTCAATGAATATCAACAAGAATTTGATTTGTATTATCGTGTTCTTACCCAAGAACGTTCAAGCAAAGATAAAGTTTACAGTCTGCACAAGGATTTTACAGCTTGTATAGCCAAGGGAAAAGCACATAAACAATATGAGTTTGGAAATAAGATTGGTTTGGTCACCACCTATAAAAGTTTGATCATTACTTCAATCATGGCATTTGAAGGAAATCCACACGATAGTAAAACCATCGAACCTCTATTAAGTCAGATGAAATCAAATATTAACTATACTCCTCAAGAGGTAGTGTATGACCGAGGAGGAAAAGGACAAAAACAAATTGGAACTACTAAAATATCTACACCTGACTACAAACCTCTAAAACGAGATACAGAATATCAAAAGCGAAGTAAACGGAAAAAATTCAGAAGAAGAGCTGCAATAGAACCCGTTATAGGACATTTAAAAACAGATTTCAGAATGGCACAGAACTATCTCAGTGGACCAGATTCACCACAAATAAATGCCTTTTTAGCTGCTACTGGATGGAATCTTAAGAAGATGATGAGACAGTTGAAAAGTGAAGTCAAATTATCGTTGATTCAGGTTTTTGAAATCATTTTAACATACTTCTTCCCAAAAATGACTTTGAGTTCATAAGGATCGACTAGTTAATGAGATTCTTGCTAATAGTTTCAATCCTAGCTCTACATTCAGCTTAGATTATTGTCCCTTCGCTAATTCTTGTTAATCACAATTTTATAATAATAAATGCGTTTAGAATACCCAAGTTCAATGGGTTCTCACCCTATGCTTGTTTGGTTTATGATTGGCCTCATATGAAAATATGAGGCTTTTTTTGTTAAGACTCTTTAGTTATAGGAATTACAGCCAATAACGCCATTCCTTCTAACAGATTTAGGTTCGATCGTCGTCCCTTTCTCGCTACTTAAACACCTCAGAAATCCCCTAAAACAGGGGCTTTCTTTTTTCCTAGTAACAAATCAGCAACAGAATGAACGCTAATATTGTGTTGCTTAATTCTGAATTTCCTTATTAGAATACTAAGGTTATAAAGTGACCAATACGCGCGCGCGTAATGTTTTGATTTGCCTCGCATGTGTACGCGTATCTATCGCGAAACCCCCTTACCGCTACTCTTACGTTACTTTAACGGTAATCAATTGCCTTGTTTTGTAGCAATCCATCTTTATAAAAGGATATGTACACGGCGCGATCTATCTTAGATCAATAATAAAACTGTTGGCCTATGATAAGTGAAGATGAAGAAGCGAAAAGACCTAGTCAACAATAAGAAGGTTAGAGATTGAAGGTAAAACACCCCTTTGCATTGCGATACCTTTACAGGACGATTACGGCACAGGAAGAAATTATGTGCATGGAAACATTGTTGTCTTTTAATCGAGATATTAGAGGGCAAGCATTACAAGTTTCTTAAGGAAATTATGTTAAAAGATTTAAGCTAAACTATCAGGTCTCAGTAAAGTTAACTAATTTGAACAATTCAAATAAAACAACATGAAAACAAAAACAACACTTTTACTTTTACTTATATCGATTAGCTCTTTGGGGCAATCAATAGAATTTAACGACCCAGCGTTTAAAGCTAACCTAGTAAGTAATACAGACTTGAACACGGACGGTAATGACGAAATAGACATAGCGGAGGCCAACGCTTTTACGGGTGATCTTAGGCTACTCTACATGTCGGACTTATCAGGCATTGAATACTTCACCAGCCTAAACAAATTAGAATGCTATTACGGCACGCTAACGAGCTTAGACCTATCGCAGAATACCATGATAACTGATATACTCATTACATGGACGCCAATAACAGCCCTCGATGTGTCGAATTGTTCATTATTAACTCATGTTACGCATCGTTAAGCCACTTTTGCTAAATTGGGTGTTAATAACTAAAATAATTTAATTATGAGTAACCTAAGTGTTGTCGAAAGACTAAAAGAAGCGGGCATGATGACCAATGTGCTACGTGTAGCTCAGCCCAATGCCGATCTTAAAGAATTCCAAACATTAATGAACGAAATGGGCTTTGGCGATCAGTTAAACTGGGAAGTTAATGCTGATTCGGGATTTTACGATGAATACTGTATCGCTGCAGTTCAAGAGTTTTGTAAAAAGAATGACATTGAAGCAGATGGAACAGAAATTACTGAAGAGATTGGAGAACGTTTAATTATACTTTACGAAAGTTTAGACGAATTGCAAGATTTGCACGAAGCTTGGCAAGAGGATAAAAACGAAATTGAACTAAAAGAAGGTTCAACTTCTAAAGCTTTAATTTCTTCGTTTCAAACTATTATGAACGATTTAGGTTATGGCAAACAATTAAATTGGAGCAAGTATAAAAACGATGGGCATTACGGAGCTTCTTCTATTGCTGCAGTAACTGCTTTTATTGCCGATGCAGGACTTGAAGGTGAAGATCCTACTTTTATTTCGGATACGGTTATCCAAGCAATGATGGTTAAACATGGTGCTTTTTACGGTAAGAAATGGATGGACAATCCTAAACAAGAAGCCTCCTCGTCTGACGGTTCCACACTTACCGAGTTTATTGGCGTCAATTTTCAAGGTAAAAAAGTATTGGCAGATGATTTGTTTTTACCAGAATTGCAAAAAATTGATAAGTATGCTGGAGAATTTGGAATCAAAATTCATGTTACCAGTTCTTTCAGAAAAGATGCCAACGTTAAAGGAGCGATTGTAACACCATCAAAAATGTCGAACCACATGGCCGGCCATGCAATCGATATGAACATTGTATTCCCTGGAGGATGGGCCAACTCTGCATACCTTAAAAAGAGCAACGAAGCCAACTGGCACGATAGCGTTAAAGGATTTATTGATGCCATTAGAGATGATGAGACATTGCGTTGGGGTGGAGATTTTAATACCGAAGATCCAGTACACATTGATGATGGCTTAAACGTAAGAAGTCGTGAAGAGTGGAAAGCACGTTTTGCAGCTACTCAATTGACATAGTTTAGCCTATTTCGCAACATATATTTTTTTAGAAAGGTTTCTTCCGACACTGTTGGAAGAAACCTTTTTATTTAAAGCCATCTAAGGTTTAAAAGTTCTTTTTAATACAACTTAACCAATAGACTACTCAGGCACTACAAGCTGATTTAAGCCCTTTTTTAATGACAAAAAAAGCAACTTAAATATTGAGAATTCTTGCTTTGTTTCTGTTTGAATCTTTCGGGCAAGAAACTACCAAAAAGATTAATTTTATTTGAACAAAGGAAGAAAAGTCACCGGTTTTCAAAAATCACTTTCAAGTAGTCTACTGTTTTATCCTCGATAAACTAACGTTTCAAAATACCTTTTTAGTTTTTTCATTGCCTATTCGCCTTTTTAATTTGGAGCTTTTCGGGAATCACATTGCAATAATTACAATTTATTGACCTAATCATCAAAAAAACCACCTGATATTAAGACCTACAGGACTATACGTATAAATTCGCATTAAATATAGACTTGCACAAATTAACGTTTTTCGTTAATTTATATTTGTATTTCATTGTCAGATTTCCGACTTTAGCATTATAACAACCCAAAATTATTGAATATGATAAAAATGAAAATTCTTAACATTAGAAATATGATCATGAGAGCGCTAATATTAACATTGTTCAAAATTGTTATGGGCACCAGAAATTTTTTCGTTAACTCATAAGTAACTTTAGCTGTAGAACCATATGCATACTTCTTAATGAATCGGAATATAGTAATTGTTATTTCTACATTGCTTGTTGTGTCTTTTGTTCCTTGGAAACAGGTTAACATGGACACTTTCATGTGGTTAATTCCTGTAGTTGGAATTTTCCTAGTCATTAAAGCATTCAATTTTCTAGTAAGAAATAATCCAAATTTCAAATCTTACTTTACAAGTAACCTCAATATTCTTTGTGCAAAATACAAGCGCAGCATGGAATTAGACTTCCCTTCCGATCTGCTTTACGAGAATTTCATTGAATTACTAAAAGAATCTAAAATCGATATTATTGAAAGCGACGAAACAAGTCGTACAATATTTGCTCGCACAACCAACGACGGGGTTTTCCCCCGATCAAACATCTACATAGAGATTACAGAAAAAGGAGAGATGGCAACCATCGAATTCTGTTCGGCTCGTTTTGATACGTGGCATTCACTTGGAAAAAACGAGGAGAACTGGGAGAACCTATTAAATCAATTTGAAGAATCACTCATAATTTAATAGATGCCGATTGTAGTTAATTTAGATATCATGTTAGCCAAAAGGAAGCTCAAATTAATGGAGCTGGCCGAGATAGTGAATATATCTACGGTTAACTTGTCGATTCTAAAACAAAGCAAGGGAAAAGCAATTCGGTTTACCACATTAGATGCTATTTGTAAAGCGCTTGATTGTCAGCCCGGCGATCTCCTAGAATACGTTGAAGAAAAAGAAGAATAAATTACTATCCTTTTAGCTCCTCATTACTCAAATCTATTTAATATATCTCTTTGCTAAATTGTATTTTTGTAACGAGGAAAAACATCAATTAACTTCTTAGTGACGAGCAAATCAAACATAGGGATAAGCAACCTAAAATATTGGATAATTGCCTTATTTGAAGGTGCCAGTGTTATGGGAGTAGAACTTCTTGGATCTCGAATGATTGGGCCTTTTTATGGCACTTCATTTTTCGTTTGGGCATCTGTAATCGGTGCTACCCTAATTAGTTTAACACTAGGGTATTTTGTTGGAGGCATTGTATCGCGAAAGTATGCCAATCAGGATAAGTCCATCGCATACTTTATGTTTGCCGCCATTATCTCCATTGTATACATGTACATGTATGCACCGTTTGTTTTAGTTTTCACATATAAACTGGGCATGTCTACCGGGTTGATTGTAGCACCTATTTTCATAATCGGAATTCCACTGTTTTGCTTCGGAACCATTCCGCCTCTTATTGTAAAAAGCTCTACCGACAAATATCAAAATGCGGGTTTTAATGCTGGCTTAATTTTCGGTCTATCTACAATCGGAGGAATTATCTCAGCTTTTGTTTTTGGCTTTATAATCATTCCAGCTTTCGGAATAATAATGCCATCTATTCTTTTGGGCCTTTTATTATTCATCCTCATTTTCGCAAGCTTTTTTAAACGGGAATCTTACCAAGTTTATGTGCTTGTTTTCATCGTCTTATTATATCCTGCCTACAAACGACTTACAATTGTTCCTCCAGCAACAAAGCATACTGCGATAGGAAGAAGCATGATTACCGTACATGAGTCGCATGGCATACTTGGGCAAATAAAAATATCTGATGTAGAAGATGTTTCCTTTGGAGATAACTATCAAGAAAGTATTTCTTTAAGAGTTAACAACATCAACCAAACCTTGGTAAGAAAAGATAAATACACCACTTCTTACTGGAGCTATGTTCATCAAATTTCTGCTACTTGTTCGTTTAAAGAAGCAGGTTCTAAAGTGCTTCTGCTTGGCTTTGGAGCTGGCAGTTTAGTAACAGAATTTGAAAGAATGGATTTTGAAATTGATGCCATAGAATTGGATGAACGCATTCCGCAATTGGCAAAAGAATATTTCAACTTTAAAGGTACCAACACAAGGGTGGTGATTGATGATGCCAGGCATTTTATTGAAGTAGGCACCAAGAGATACGACATCATTGTAATGGACATTGCCAAGGCAGAGTCGCAGCCATCGTATCTTTATTCGCAAGAATGCTTTAAGAAGATAAGCACTATTCTTAACGATGATGGCCTGCTGATAGTTAATTACCAAGGTACTTTGGAAGGTGTAGATGGTTTAACATTTAGATCGATTCATAAAACAATTTCGAGTGTAAATTTACATGTTCAAACTCTCCGACCACAAGGCATAGCGAACGACTTGTTTCACGATATGATTTTTGTAGTGAGCAAAACTGAATTTAATTACAACGATATTGATTTCGGTAACAGAAACCATTGTTGCGCTAAGTATACTTTGTTCGATTGTGTTGATAAGGACGAAATAACCAGACTTACTGCTGCAAATGACGCCATTACTTTTGTTGATGATAAGCCTATTATGGAACTTATGAATTTTACCAGCATGCAACAATGGCGAAAAGAAATGATTGAGAACTTTACCAATATTAATTTCGAAAACGGGGAGGGCATATTTTCGAAATGAGCAAAAACAACACTGTTTTAATAAAGTATTTACTCTTGGTTACTTCGTGTATTGAGGGAGGTGTTTTAATGGGCCTCGAATTAATAAGCGCCAAGTACCTTACGCCTTATTATGGCAACTCGTTGTACGTTTGGTCGTCCGTACTGGCATTTACCTTAGGCGGTTTGGCGTTGGGATATTTTATTGGAGGGTTTATGTCACGGAAATTTCAGCCCATGCTAATATTAGCTGCTTCGCTATTTGGATGTTTTGTGATGCTTTTAGGACTTCCATTTTATTCCCAATTCATTCTAGAGTATTCAATGGCATATAGCCTAATAACTGGCATTAATATTTCGTGTGCAATTATTATTGCGCCAATTGTTTGCTTGCTCGGCATGACGAGTCCATTAATAATAGGGATTCTATCAAACAAAGATAACGAAGTAGGCAACGTTGCAGGAACTGTTTATGGCATATCCACCTGTGGTGGAATCCTTTTCACTTATTTGTATGCTTTCTATTTCATCCCTTACAAAGGACTAAACTATAGCTCTTGGACTTTATCGGGCCTGATGTTGCTGATTACATTAATCGTTTTATTTGCAAAACAAAACACCCAAAAACATCAATAAAAAAGGGATTTTGCATTAACAAAATCCCTCGTTCCATTCAGAATATTTTTTGATCTATAGCCTATCTATTAGTACGCGGCGATAAGTCTCTTTGTGTATTAATACTTGCACTTAAACTTCCGTAAGTTGCAGCAACAATTATCGACCAAATGTTTCCACCTGCCGCTGCAGAAATAGCTCCAGCAATTAAGCCTCTACCATCTGCGTTGTACGACCGCTGATCCAATCTCTTATAATCAGTATTCCAACCTTTACCATATACTTCAATATTTGGTTCGTCTGTCATTGTTTCATGATAAGGAGAGGTTTCGTCGGCATATTGAATTTCCCAATAAACTCTCGAATGCTTCGTAATAGAGATATACATCAGCAATAAATTCTTTGCTTCAGTAGAAAGGCTGTTGTCTCCTGCTACTAAGTCCTGAAACGAATTAGCCACCTTAATAAAGTCGCAAATGTCCATTTTGGCCAAACTAGCTTCATCAGCTTCTCCCATGCCCATTCCTGCTCCCATAATATCGACACCCATTGGGCCGCCCATAGCACCACCCATAGCACCACCCATTGCGCCGCCCATCGGGCCAGGACCTCCCATGCCGCCTATAACTACTTCTTCGCCAATTCCGGCAACGTCATAAGGTTTATCCAAATTGGCTTTCTTAATGTAGTCACGTAAAATCTTCTCCATTCTTTTACCTTCCTCGTTTCCGTAGATTGCCTTTATTTCAGCCATTAAATCCTTATCAACGCTTTTATATTTGTCCTCGTTCACATCTTGTGTTACCTGCTCAACAATAGCAGTTAATGTAGTAGCCGTCATAGGAGTATCACAGATGTAACCCATTCCTTGACCAGGAATTGGACCAACTACACATGGAATAGGCTCAGCTGTTATACCATCTAAACATGGAATTTCCTCGGCCATAAAAGAAACAAGAAAATTATATGTGCTCTCACTTGTTAAGTCTTCATCTACATCACCGTTAGCATCAAAAACTAAAATATCAGATTCATATTCAATATATTCATCTAAACCAGCACTGTGTACTTCGCCAATGTGATCGATAAAAATCTCATGATTCATTGGGTGGTAGTAGCATTCTTCCCCTTCCGCAGCCATTGATTTCTGGATATCGAAATACCAACCGTTCATATCACCTATTTCGCCTTTAATCTCATCTGACAATTTACTTGCCAATATAGACAAGCCTAAATTTTCTGAAATTGGGAAACTAATGGTTAATAAATCTAAAGTATAAGCATCATCAAAAATCGAACCCGATCTTACAAATGCAATTAAAACTGCATCTGTTAATGGAATCGATTCAAAAAGTAAATCTTCTTTTTCGTCAGCACTAATTGATAGATCATTTATAATCGAAATTAGATCGTTATCGGAATAAGATTGACCTGCACCATTTTGATATAATTGATCTAATAATTGATCTTTCTCACATGCCGTGAAGAAAATTATTAGCCCGATAATAGCAATGCCGAATTTGTACTTTTTTAAATTTTTCATACTCTCTGAGATTTTATGCTTGTAAACTTGATATGATACGAATATAGCATATTTAATTCAATGAGTGTCATCGAATATACTGCTATTTATGAGACTCACAATCACCTATTAAATACTCATAAATTCGTTTATTTTCAACGCTTTTGAAGCAAAAGTGAATAACTTTTCTGCTATTTTTATGCGTATTTTTTCACAATTCTTCTTAAAAATAAAATAAAAACAAATTCATCGGTATTTTTCACAATCGAACACATTAAAAGTCAACATACTCGGCTATAAGCGCTTGCAAATATGCTTTGCCAGATTTCAAATATTCTTGATTTTTTTCATCCGATACATTTTCCTGAGATTTATATATGATATCGCCAAATTGATGATCAAAAACCAATTTTTGCTCATTATTTACCCAACCAAAACCTTCATCGAAAGCAAAAAAAGCAAACTTTTCTGACGTAGGATTAAATAGATTCTTACTCCACTTAAATTTTTCATAACCCAAACCAAGCTGTGCTAAAATAGTAGATACAAAATCGGAATGCGACGCAACATCGCTAAACTCCGCACCTCTATATTCTACTTTAAGCACATTGCCAAACATTAAAAATGGGATGTGATGCCGTTCGGGTTCGTAGCTCTTTCTGCCATAAGGCAAAGGGCTACAATGATCCGTTAAAATAATAAACAAAGTGCTGTCGTACCAACTTTTACTTTTTGCCTCCCGCATAAAATCACCCAAGCACTTATCTGTATACGACACCGTATTTCTGTAAAAATCTGCCTTATCATCACCCGAAAACCCTCCATCAACAGGTGCATTAAAAGGCTCATGACTAGTGGATGTCATTATTAGATGAAAAAAAGGCACTTTGGGCGCTTCCATTTCCGACAAGTAATTATCGAATAATTCCTCATCATAACCACCCCATTCTATTTTTTGTTTAAACGAAATGTGTTCTTCTCCATAGATGGGATCGAAACCAGCAACACGTAAATAAGAACGCGTATTGGCGTACGAAAGATAGCCGCCATAATAAAACATTGAACTATATCCAGCCTTTTTTAACGGGTTTAAAATATTTGGTATGTTTTCGAACGTTCCTGTTTCTCTAACAATTGTAGTGGTTGGTTGAGAAGGAAAACCACTAAGAAAAGCAGCCTGACCTTGCTCGGTTCTAAAACCAGTTGAATAAAAATTGGTGAACATTAAACCTTCTTTCGTCGGTATGTGAAATTCATTAGTAACTCCTTTTTCGCCACCAATAGACTCTATAACATCGCCGCTCCAACTTTCTAAAAGCACTACCACAATGTTTGGTCGCTTTACATTTAATATACTCGTGCAAGTATCTTTATTAGCACTAAACAAGTTTTGGATTATCTCTTCGGCCTCGGCTTTATCGTAATATTGATACGGATTCGACACAACATGCTTACTCTTATTAACGGTTAGCTCCATCAAATTCCAAACACCATTTACAGCAGCTAAGTTTAATGCTCTATTAACAGAATAGTACGCCCAGCTTTTATTGATTGGAAACTTCCCCTACTCTGCCTCTTATAGATAAAATAAGCATGGCTATGGTGCCAAACGAAATGCCCGAAGCTTTGTATTTATTTATTGTTTGCGGTTCCAATTCAATTTTTTTCAGAAGAAAAACAAAGCCCAACATCTAGCGATCAAAAATTACGTGGGTCCAAGGGACCCCACTAATTTTATCGCTTTGTTGCACTGAACAGCCTACGCGCTAATCAGATTATTATTAACCGATTACCCTATATGTATTTTCAATAATTTGGTGTTA
>JABSPR010000220.1 GCA_013214975.1 Flavobacteriales bacterium | reverse complement strand
GAAGAAAGCCTTCCATCAATAGAAATAAAATCTTATCTCTTCATAAAAATGGCCTAGGCGCTACCGCCATCTCTAAACAGATGAATATTGGTAGATCTACGGTTTATAAGGTGCTCAATGATTGCTCTGAATGAGTTGAATTATTTTGCATAAAATCTATTCTTTTGCTCAGACCGTAAATTCCCACACAGTTGGGCCTGCTACCCCTATTTGTATAACCTGCAACAGTTTTTTGGATAAAGGCCCCAACTCTTCCTCCATATGTGGAAATAGGGTCTCTTGTATGTTGTACCACATCTGTGATAAATTGTTCTTCATTCTATTTGTCCTTTCTGGATGTATTTTTACTAAATTATACTACCAGATAGGACATTATTTGTTTAATTACATACTATTTAGGTATTTTGCAATTGGCTCTACGGACTGTAAATAGTTAAAAGGAGGTTAGGGGACATATTATTGAAATTACAGTAGCTGCAACGAAGAAAAAAATAACTGAATAAATCAACTCAGCGTCTTTTTAAAAATTTTAGCTTAAAAAGCAAAAACAAGGAGAACAATTATGAGCGGTCAAACACCGAATCTTTCAACACATCGAAGTCTAGTTAGTAGGCTAACATTTAATTCGCCATGGAAGGGTAAAACCAGAACAGTTAGAAAAATTAATAGTGAAATGAAGCAACTAATGAAACAAGATGAGCAAATAAAACCACCTCCTCAACAAATAATTGCAATACAACGTCACTATTTGGGACTTCAATACACCAGTCGGAGTAGTTTTAGTTTGCAAAAAAAGGTTCAGAAGCTTTCTGCACATGCATTAGTAGGGATAACTAATAGCCTGACTGAAAATCCTGCGGACAATATAGGAGCAGCAACTTGGTTTGTTAGTGCCAGAGCGGAATTTAAAAAATTGGAACGTGTGCATGGGTTTTCTAATCTTATAAATAAACGTAGCTATGGGCCGGAGGGTGAAAAATATGATCTTGATAATCCTAGAGACCTTGTCGAATTCATACAGAAACAGTCTGGAAAAGAACATGACACTCAGGGATCCAAAGCTGAGTTTAATGGCTTTACAGCTGCTACAGCTGGAAGTTGCTTCTACACTCTTGGTGGAACATTATATAATTGGAGAAATCATAATGCCAAACAAAACTTATATAGAAGGGTCAAGAATGAATTATATATCCTTGAAACCAGTGCAAAAGAATCATTGTTGCGGACCATAGGAAATTTGTTAAAAGATAGGCCTAAGACCCCCGAAGATGTCAAAACGGAAACTTAGCTAAATATTGTAATATTTAGATAGCCAATTCAATGAGCCATCGACGGATATCCATGCTTTTATTCCATCAATCGCATATGAGATGGCTTCATTATCATCGCCTCTCCCATAATAACCGGGTGAATATTTTGGGAGAGGTTTTTGCTCCAATAAAAATGGGACAACGTAAGGATTATAGGCCATGGCTTCTTTGAAGAGTTTTTTAAGTTTAACTTCAGAACATTTGTTTGCAAAATGTAGTAATACATTTGAATAAAGCCACCAAGCAGAGCCATCGCCTTCAAACTCTTTGTATAAGTTTTGGGCATTTTCGGGATTGCTAAAATAGTATAGTGTATTATGATAGAAGCAAAAAGGAGCTGTTATATGAACTGTCCAAAATGCCAAGAAACAAGCTATTACAAGAACGGAAAAGCGATGGGGAGGCAACGATATAAGTGCAAACAATGCGGGTGCAACTTCACACAGT
>JABSPR010000219.1 GCA_013214975.1 Flavobacteriales bacterium | reverse complement strand
TTATCGTCGTCAAGTTTTTTAGTTAGTGCTGCTCCAATTCCTACCGATAATCCTTGCCCTAAAGATCCTGATGCAATTCTAATTCCTTCTAATCCTTCTTCTGTAGCAGGATGGCCTTGTAGTCTCGAATTTAGCTTTCTGAAAGTCGCCAATTCAGATACATTGAAATAACCACTTCTCGCTAATACACTATACCAAACAGGAGAAATGTGTCCGTTAGATAGGAAGAACATGTCTTCTCCTTTACCTTCCATTGTGAAGTTTTTAGCATTATGATTCATTACTTCGAAGTACAACGCAGTAATAAAATCAGTACATCCTAAAGATCCACCTGGGTGACCTGAGTTTACCGCATGAACCATGCGTACAATGTCTCGTCTTACTTGAGAACTAACATTTTTCAATTCGCTTATTTCGGCCATAGTTTGAGTGTAAAATTCAGCCAAATTTAAATCAATTTACTAGAGGAAAAGAGCATTGTTCATAAATATTGATAGTTCGTTTTTTCTTGTATTCAATTTGTTCAGAACACTGGAATAAGCTGCACTTTTAATATCTTTGCCGACTAATTCATAAAAGTACAACCGTGGGATTAAAATGTGGTATCGTCGGACTTCCGAATGTTGGGAAATCAACTCTGTTTAATTGCTTGTCTAATGCAAAAGCGCAAGCTGCTAATTTCCCATTCTGTACAATAGAACCGAATGTTGGTGTTATTACTGTTCCGGATAGTAGATTAACGGAGTTAGAAAAGCTAGTTAATCCAGAGCGTGTTGTGCCGGCTGTTATCGAAATTGTAGATATCGCAGGACTAGTTAAGGGGGCCAGTAAAGGAGAGGGGTTAGGAAATAAATTTCTCACCAATATTAGAGAAACGGACGCTATTATTCATGTGATCCGATGTTTTGAAGATGAGAACGTAGTTCACGTGGATGGTAATATTGATCCAATAAGGGATAAGGAAACTATAGACTATGAACTTCAAATCAAAGACTTGGAGATGATAGACAAGCGAATTGAGAAAACTATTAAAATTGCTAAAACTGGAAATAAAGATGCTGTAAGAGAGCTTGAAATCTTAAAAGCGATTAAGCAAAAACTTGAAGAAGGAAAAGCAGCTCGTGAAGTTGAAGTGGATGAGAAGTCTCAAGTATTTGTGAAAGGGTTGCAGTTGCTTACTACTAAACCGATTCTTTATGTATGTAATGTGGATGAAGCTTCAGCAACAAAAGGAAATGCATTTGTTGATGCGGTTAAAGAGAATGTGAAAAATGAAAATGCTGAAGTGATAATTATTACTGCAGCAATGGAAGCTGATATTGCCTCCTTTGATGATCACGAGGAAAAGCAAATGTTCTTGGATGATTTAGGATTGAAAGAGCCAGGAGTTTCTGTGCTAATTCGTTCTGCATATCGCTTATTAAGTTTGTCAACTTACTTTACAGCTGGTGTGAAAGAGGTTAGGGCTTGGACAATTAAAGTTGGGTACACGGCACCTCAAGCAGCAGGTGTTATACATGGGGATTTTGAAAGAGGCTTTATTAAAGCAGAGGTTATTAAACTAAGAGACTATATCAATTTGGGTTCTGAGAACGCATGTAAAGAGGCAGGAAAGCTTTCTATGGAAGGGAAAGAGTATATCGTTGAAGATGGCGATGTAATGAACTTTAAATTCAATGTATAATCTAAAAACAGTTAATAACTCTGTTCAAAACTGTTTTATTCGTAAATAGATAAGGCACAACATATTTTCTACATTTGGTTTTCTTGAAACGCCCAGTATCTAGTAGTTTCAAAGAGTTTGACCGAAAAAATGGCAGAAAATTACACTGAAGACAGTATAAAGTCGCTAGACTGGAAGGAGCACATCAGGATGCGTCCCGGTATGTACATTGGTAAGTTAGGAGATGGTTCTGCTTACGATGACGGTATCTATGTGCTTGTTAAAGAGGTGGTTGATAATTGCATAGATGAATATGTAATGGGTAATGGTAGGAAAATAGAAATTACCATTAAAGACAATAAAGTTTCTGTTCGAGACTACGGTAGAGGAATTCCATTGGGCAAAGTAGTCGATTGCGTTTCTAAGATTAATACTGGTGGTAAATACGATTCCCAAGCGTTTAAAAAATCTGTAGGATTAAACGGGGTTGGAACCAAGGCAGTAAATGCGTTGTCTAGTTATTTCAAAGCAGGATCCATCCGCGAAGGCAAATTGAAAGAAGCTGAGTTTGAAAAAGGAGAAGTCACAAACAATGCTAATCTTCAGAAGACAAAAGAAGAGACAGGAACTAGCATCGAGTTTATTCCAGACGAATCAATTTTTGGTAAATATCATTTTGTAAATGAATATATAGAAAAGCTGTTATGGAATTATGTATATCTAAACACTGGCTTATCTATATGGTTTAATGGAAAGAGATATCATTCTAAGAATGGTTTATTAGACTTGTTAAATGCCAATATTTCAGGATCTACTTTATATCCAATTATTCATTTGTCGGGCTATGATATCGAAGTTGCCATTACGCATGGTGCTTCGTACGGCGAGGAGTATTATTCGTTTGTGAACGGCCAGCACACAACACAAGGAGGTACACATCATTCTGCGTTTAGAGAAGCGGTAGTGCGAGTTGTAAGAGACTTCTTTAAAAAAGAATATGATGCAATAGATGTTCGGTCTTCTATAATAGCAGCAATAAGTATTAAGGTGATGGAGCCAGTTTTTGAGTCACAAACAAAAACCAAACTAGGTTCTCAATATGTAGAAGAAGGTGGAGTTACCATCCGAAATTTCATCATGGATTTCTTGAAAACAGATCTAGATAATTTCTTTCACAAAAACCCAGATGTTACTGAGGCGATCCAAAAGAAAATCCTTCAATCTGAAAAAGAAAGAAAGGATATGGCTGGTATTCGTAAGATTGCCAGAGAAAGAGCCAAGAATGCAAATCTGCATAACAAAAAACTAAGAGATTGTAGAGTTCATTATAAC
>JABSPR010000218.1 GCA_013214975.1 Flavobacteriales bacterium | reverse complement strand
GAAGTATGTTTTGTATACCCATGCAAAAATTTTTCTTCAAAACCCATAGCAAACTCAAAAAAACAATAATTGAGTTATTGTACCACAAAAGTACAAAAAGCTCTATTCTTGAATACAAAGCCTGGTCTTTTGAAAGATATTTGCCCTTCTGCCTTCCTGCACACCAGTAATCTTTGCGTGCCCCGCTGGCTCTGCTAGAATATATAAACCCCATGGATGAACGTGCTGAGCACGGACGCTCCTTTCTCTAACCACACGGATTGTGTGAAAAATTATGAAAATAGCCTTCAAAATAAACGAACAGTATAATGGACCCCATATTTAGGACAGAAAATTAGTTGAAAAGAGATATAATCCCTCATAAAAAAGAGGAAAAATAATGTCAACTAAGAACAGAAAATACACATCCAATGATAAGGCCAAAATAGCTTTAGAAGCTTTAAAAGGAGAGCTTACCTACGCCCAAATATCGTCTAAATATTCAGTTCATTCTACCCAGATAAATAAGTGGAAGAAGCTTCTAAAGGAAGGTATGGCGAGTGTTTTCAGCCAGACACCAGCGAAAACTGATACTGAAAAAGACAACTTAATTGATGAATTATATAAACAAATTGGTCAGTTAACAGTTGAAAGAGATTGGCTTAAAAAAAAGTCTGAATTATTCGATTGATCAAAAGAAACAATTGATTGATAAGTCAAATCAGTCAATTAGTGTTTCTAGACAATGTGAATTAATAGGTTTAAGTAGTAGTGCTTATTATTACAAACCTAAGCCTATTAATTCAATAACGTTGGTTATTATGAATAAAATTGATGAGCTGTATACACAATATCCATTTTATGGAACAAGAAGAATGACTGCATTATTACAAAGAGAAGGTTTTTTGATAAATAGGAAAAAGACTCGCAGGTTGTATAAAGAAATGGGGATTGAAGCTATATATCCAGGGCCAAAGACTACAAAGTTTAATAAGGAGCATAAAATTTATCCTTATCTATTAAGGAATGTTGCGATCACTAAAGTTCATCAGGTTTATTCAACTGATATTACCTACATACGGATAAATAATGGCTTTGCTTATTTGGTTGCTATTATAGATTGGTTTAGTCGCTATGTCTTAGGGTGGAGATTGAGCAATAGTTTAGACGCTGATTTTTGTATAGAAACTTTAGTTGAAGTATTGAATAACAATAAATGTGAAATTTTTAATACAGATCAAGGCTCGCAATTTACTTCAAAATCATTCACCCAGGTATTGCAAAACCATGAGATCTCAATTAGCATGGATGGCAGAGGAAGATGTTTAGATAACGTATTTGTAGAGAGACTGTGGCGTTCAGTAAAACAAGAATGCGTATACCTAATGAACTTTCAGAGCATGCATGATGCTAAGGATAATTTACATAGATACTTTGAATTTTATAATAATCAGAGGCTACATCAGTCATTAGATTATAAAACTCCCAAAGAGGTGTTTATACAGTAAATGTACTAAAAGATAGGTTTATTAACAACGAGGGTTTGTTCTCTTATTGAATGATTTACTGTCCTAACAAAGGGGTCCACTTCAGATGTCGTTAATTTGTTCCACTGTCAAATTAGTGGCTTTGCTAATAATCTCAAGATCTATATCTTGTCTCAACATTCCCAACGCTGCATCGTGCATTCCTTTCTCAATCCCTTCGTCAAACCCTTCTGTTTTTAGTCTCTGCGCTAAAGTCATAACCTTGCTCCTGTTGTTTGCGGTCAATTCTTGAGCAATAAGATCAAAACATAACT
>JABSPR010000217.1 GCA_013214975.1 Flavobacteriales bacterium | reverse complement strand
AACAGTGGATTTAATGCTGTATAATATAGAGATGGCTCAGCGGTTTTCTGACAATAAAATAAATTTAAAGGAGTCGTTTTATAAAAGCTTCTTAGTCTCTTATGAAGAGGTATTGAAATTCATATTAGAAAACGGCCTGCTGGTAGAAAATAAGCTGAGGGTTTCTAATATAGTAAATGAAGCAACCCAGCAAAATTGGATGAATGCAGAAGGCTTTTTAAGGATACACAATATGTATATCGAAAAGAGTTAAAACCGAATTCCTATCATTTGAATATCATCAACCTGCTCCTGAGCACCTTGCCAAGAAGATAAGTATTCTTTTATTTTTTGTTCTTGAACAGACATAGGATCTGTGTTGATATCAATTAACAATTCAAGCATCCTTTTCTTCATTAATTTTTTTTCTTTTGGTCCACCAAATTGATCTTGATACCCATCTGTGAAGGAGTATATACAATCTCCTTTCTCTAAATTAATAGTAATGTCTTCGTATGATCGTTCTCCTTCATATCTTCCACCAATGGCCAATTTGGTGCCTTTGTATTCCAATATTCCTCCTTTTCTTATTATGATTATAGGGTTATTTGCACCTGCGAATTGAAGCATCTTGTTCTTTTTGTTTATATAGTAGAATACACCATCCATGCCATCGCGAGAAGTAGTTCCTTTTCCATCTTGCTTTAATGATTTCCGAAGACGTACATCTAATTCAGCCATCATTTCCCCCGGAGTTCTAAGTGGCTGCTCATTGGTAATTTGGGAAATATGGTTGAACCCAACCATACTCATTAGTGCTCCAGGTACCCCATGACCTGTACAATCGCAATTGGCAACAATAAATTCATTTCCAATTGTCGCATAATAATAGAAATCGCCACTAATTATGTCTTTGGGTTTATAGAAGACAAATGCATCTTTAAATACCGTATTTAGTTCAGTAGTAGCAGGGAGCATCGATTGCTGTATGTTCTCAGCATAGTTTATGCTATCCATCATTTCTTGATTTTTTTCACGAATTATTTCTTCATTTCTCTTTTGCTGACTTATGTCAACATTGAAAATTCGCACAACCCCATTTTCCTTTAAATATTTACCTCTCTGTAAAAAGCATATATCACCAAACATAAGGTGCTCTTCGTAGGCAGAAATAGTTCCATTTATTAAATTTTCAAAATTACTTTTAAGAGGAAAGAGAATTGGGTGATCGCCTTTTAGTTCCATTAGATCTGGAAAATGAGCATTACAGGCAGGATTGGAGTAAGTAATATTCCTATCCTTATCCAATTCTATAATTGGACTAGGATTCTCTTCAGGGAAAGTAGCTAAGACGGCTAATTTATTTTGTATTTCTTTTTGCTCTGTAATATCGGTGCTAAAAATTCTTACTAAAGGTGAATTAGGTATGAAATATATTTTCTGATCAAAAATTAAATTATCTACAGTTACCTCGCATTGGAAATCTTTCCCTTCTCTAATTTTACTATGAATATTGGAAAAAATAGCATGACCAATTCCTACTTTAAATAATTCTGGATATCTAGTTTTAGCCGCTGGGTTCATATAGGTAACCTTCTTTTCTGTTAAACTACATTCCATAACCATATTTGGGTTTTGCTCAGGAAACAAAGCCATGTTTGCTAGTTTCTGTTCACTTATCTTCAACTCTGTTATATCGTTAGAGAACAAACGAATAGCAGATGTGCCAGGAACAAAACATACTTTCTGATCATATACCTTATTGTCGAAGTTAACCTCAGTTTGAAAGTCTTTGCCAGCTATAATTCCGTCTTTTAGATTTGCAAAAAGAGGATGGTTATGACATTCTTCTTGTATCTCTGGATACTGACTTAAAGCTGCCGGATTCATGTACGTAATTTTCTGTAGAACGAGATCGCATTCCATTACCATGTTTGGGTTTTGCTCCGGAAATAAAGTCATATTCGCAAAATCTTGTTCATTCTTTTTCTGTAACGTAATGTCGTTGCAAAAGACTCTAATAATTTGACTATCTATAATGAAGTAAACTTTTTGTTCATAGAAAATGCCATTTATTTCTATTTCCGTGGTAAAGTCAATACCCGTACTTAATTTCTTCTTGATGTTATTAAACAATTTGTGATCATGCCCTTGCTCTTCAATGTCAGGGAATATTCCTTTTGCGGCCGGATTCATATAAGTTACCTTGTCAGCTCCCAAGTTACATTCCATTACAATATTGGGGGTTTGCTCGGGGAATGTTGCTAGCCTAGCAATTTCTCCTGTTCCGATTTTGGTAAGCTTGGAAGCTGAGTAAGATGCATATAGAGAAACACAAAAAGGAACAAGGTAAGTTAGCCCAATGGTAATTAAGTGACTTAGACTAAAGTCTAACCCACTCATTATACTAAAGTTGTTAGTCAAATTAAGAATCGTTCCAACAAGAAGCGAAACGATTAAAGATCTACGAAGGAATTGCCTATTAAACATAAGATGTTTTTACAGGTCTAATTTAGGAATTTTAATAGCACGATTTTCTAAGGGAGAGATTGATCGAATCCGAATTGTTTAGCAAGTTTCATGGTAAGGTAGTTTATCTCATCATCAACCAGTTGTAACGTCTTTTCTAGCTTTGTGAGTTCATCGCTAGAATATAAGTGTACGGATAATGTAGTACCTGGCTACATCTCTTTTAAGCTTGCAGAGTTCATCGGGTAAGTCGTTAAAGAATCGACTTCAACCGGTGATGCGATTAATGGTGATATAGATTT
>JABSPR010000216.1 GCA_013214975.1 Flavobacteriales bacterium | reverse complement strand
TCAACAAAAAGCATCTTAGGAGTATGTTTAGGTCACCAGGCTATAGCTCAGGCTTTCGGTGGATCGTTAATAAACATGTCTACTGTGTATCATGGTGTTGCAACGTTAATGGAAATAGTTGCCGAAGATGATTACTTGTTCAAAGGCTTGCCTTACTCGTTTCGTGCTGGAAGATACCATTCATGGAAAGTGGATAAAAATACATTGCCTGAAGGGTTTAATGTGACTATTAGAGATGAAAAGGAAGATATAATGGCTATATCTCACAAGGAGTTTGATTTAAAAGGAGTTCAGTTTCATCCAGAATCCATACTGACAGAACACGGACAAGAGATTATTACAAATTGGGTTAAGCATTAAGAATGAAAGAAATCTTAAATCATTTATTCGATCACAATACTTTAGGCAAAGCGGCTGCAAAAGCTGTTCTGACGGATATTGGAAGTGCTAAATACAACAACAGCGAAATTGCTGCATTCCTTACTGTATTTCAAATGCGAGATATTACTATTGAAGAGCTTGGTGGTTTTCGTGAGGCGCTGTTAGATTTATGTGTTCGTATCGACTTAAGTGATTTCGAAACAATCGATATGTGTGGAACCGGGGGGGATAGTAAAAACACCTTCAATATTTCAACACTATCTTCTTTCATAGTTTCTGGAGCTGGTATTAGTGTAGCAAAGCATGGGAATTATGGTGTATCATCCGGTTGCGGGTCTTCAAATGTAATCGAGCATCTGGGTTATACTTTTACCAATGATCAAGATGTGCTAAGAAAGCAGTTACAGGATGCGGGTATTTGCTTTTTGCACGCCCCTATGTTTCATCCTGCTATGAAGAATGTTGGTCCTGTGAGAAGAGAAGTTGGTGTTAAAACCTTTTTTAATATGCTTGGACCAATGGTTAATCCTTCGTTTCCTCAAAATCAAGTAGTCGGTGTATTTAATCTGGAGCTTGCTAGAATGTACAATTACTTGTATCAAGATATCGACCGTAATTATGTGATATTACACGCTTTAGATGGATATGATGAGATCTCGTTAACAGGAGATTTTAAAATGATTGATCGGAATAGAGAACGTGTTTTATCCCCAAGTGATTTAGGAATGAAGAAAATTACACAAGAGGAGATTCATGGAGGAGGTACTGTTGAAGGAGCTGCGAAAATCTTTATGAGTATTCTAGAAGGCAAAGGCACGGAAGCCCAAAATAATGCAGTTATCGCGAATTCGGGAATGGGGATATACTGCGCGAAGAAAAACACATCAATTGAAGATGCCTTGGGATATGCGAAAGAATCCCTGGAATCGGGTAAAGCATTAGGAGCCTTGAAAAAGTTAATGAGTTAATATGAATATTCTAGATAAAATAGTTGCCGATAAAAGGTTGGAGGTTGATGCTAGAAAGTCGGAAAGACCAACAATTAAGGTAGATTATGATTTAAAGTTCGCTAGCTATTCATTAGCTGAAAAAATACTAAGTACACAAGAGCCATGTATTGTGGCGGAGTTTAAGAGAAGATCTCCTTCGAAGGGATTGATTAATGGTGTTGCTAAAGTAGCCGATGTAGTTGCGGGATACCAAGCAGCTGGCGCCAGCGCTGTTTCTGTATTAACAGATGAGAAGTATTTTCAAGGTACAATGGCCGATTTGGTTGAAGCACGTAATGCGATTGAGATTCCAATTTTAAGAAAGGAGTTTATTGTGGATGAATACCAGTTGCTAGAGGCAAAATCTATCGGGGCAGATGTTATTTTATTGATTGCTTCGGTTTTGTCGATTAGTGAAACGATAGCTTTAGGTAAATTTGCTAAGTCAATTGATCTTGAGGTGTTTTTGGAAGTTAGGGGTAAGGAGGAATTAGGGCATATTAATCAGTTTGTGGATATTATTGGTGTGAATAATAGAAACCTAAAAGACTTTACGGTCAACATCGATCAGTCGATTGAAATGAATGAGTTAATTCCGAAAGAGCTTCCATGTATTTCTGAAAGTGCCTTAAAGGACGTTGATACAATCATGAATCTTTACAAGCATGGATACAATGGCTTTTTGATTGGCGAAACTTTTATGAAGACTGAAAATCCAGGGGAGAAGTGTTTCGAATTACTAACGGACATTCGTTCTGCAGCTCGTGCAATTCAATAAGTTATGAAGATCAAAGTATGCGGTATGCGAGATGAAGATAATGTGGCTGAATTGGCTGCATTAAAACCTGATTATATAGGCTTTATTTTTTATAAAGGTTCTAAGAGGGACGTAACCTGGGAGGACTTGGAGTTTATCGAAGAATTAGATGACGAGATTCAGAAAGTTGGGGTATTTGTAAATGAGACAACGGATGAAATCATGCGTCTTACATCTAGAAACGATATTACGATGTTTCAATTGCACGGTGATGAGTCGCCTGAGCAATGTGCAGAACTGAAAGAAATGGGGTTTCAGGTGATGAAAGCTTTTTCTGTAGACTCTGCCTTTGATTTCGAAACCACTGTTCCATATAAAGAATCGGTAGACTACTTTTTGTTTGATACTAAAGGTGCGGAGTATGGTGGTAATGGTGTTACCTTTGATTGGAGTTTGCTTAAGAAATACGATAATGAGGTGCCTTTCTTTTTAAGTGGAGGAATAGATGAGAATATGTTAAGTGAACTGGATAATCTCAGAGAATTCAATATTGTAGGAATCGATGTGAACAGTAAGTTCGAAACGGGACCGGCAATGAAGGATATAGCAAGATTAAAGGAATTTATTAGTAAAATAAGACAATGAAGTTTCAAGTTGATGAGAATGGCTACTATGGCCAATTTGGGGGAGCATACATCCCTGAGATGTTATACCCAAATGTAGAAGAACTCAAAAAAGCATATGTAAATGTAATTGAGTCGGAAGAATTTCAAAAAGAGTTCTTATATCTATTAAATGATTACGCTGGCAGACCATCTCCTTTGTTTCACGCCAAAAGGTTATCCGAAGTTTATGGAACTAAAATCTATTTAAAAAGAGAAGATCTTAACCATACAGGAGCGCACAAGATTAACAATACTATTGGTCAGATATTAATGGCTGAGCATTTGGGTAAGAAAAGAATTATTGCAGAAACTGGTGCTGGTCAGCATGGTGTAGCTACAGCAACTGTGTGTGCATTAAAGGGACTTGAATGCATAGTTTATATGGGCGAGATTGACATTAAGCGTCAAGCACCCAATGTTGAGAGAATGAAGTTGTTAGGTGCTGAAGTTCGCCCGGCTAAATCTGGAAGTAGAACCTTGAAGGATGCGACAAACGAAGCTATCCGTGATTGGATCAATAACCCAATTGATACCTTTTACATTATAGGATCTGTTGTAGGACCACATCCTTATCCAGATATGGTTGCTCGTTTTCAGTCTGTGATCAGTAAAGAGATCAAATGGCAAATGAAGGAGAAGGAAGGAAGAGAGAATCCTGACATTGTTATTGCCTGTGTTGGAGGTGGAAGTAATGCTGCCGGTGCATTCTACCATTATTTGGATGAAGAGTCTGTTAAATTAATCGCTGTTGAAGCAGCTGGTAAAGGCATTAATTCTGGTGAGTCAGCCGCTACTTCGGTTCTTGGTAAGCCTGGTATTATTCATGGGAGTAAGACTTTGTTAATGCAAACAGATGATGGGCAGATTGTAGAGCCTTATTCTATATCGGCAGGATTAGATTACCCCGGAGTTGGTCCTTTGCATGCTCACCTAAAAGAATCTGGTAGAGCAGAATTTGGAAGTGTAACAGATACTGAAGCTTTAGATGCAGCTTTTGAGCTAAGTCGATTAGAGGGAATTATTCCTGCATTAGAATCAGCACATGCTTTGGCACAACTTAAGAAAATGAAATTCAACGGAGATGAAGTTATTGTGGTTTGTTTGTCGGGTAGAGGAGACAAAGACTTGGCAACATATATAAGACATAAGAAGTAATCATGGAGAATAAAATTGTATCCTTATTTCAGGACACACAGGAAAAGGTGATGTCGGTTTATTTCACTGCAGGATATCCTCAGTTAGATGATACCATGGAGATTTTGACAAGATTACAGGCTGAAGGTGTTGGATTAGTAGAAATTGGAATACCGTTTTCAGATCCATTGGCAGATGGTGAAACGATTCAGCAAAGTGGGGAAGTGGCATTGAACAATGGAATGACACTTAAATTGTTGCTTCAACAGCTTAAGGATGTTAGATCAACGATTAAAATTCCATTAATCTTAATGGGATACTTAAATCCGATTATGCAATATGGTGTTGAGCAGTTTTGTAAAGATTGTGTTGCCGTTGGTATTGATGGAGTAATACTTCCGGATTTGCCTTTGTCAGAATACGTATCGGAGTACAAAGCCATTTTTGAAGCACATAACTTATGCAATGTATGTTTAATCACACCTCATACTTCGGAAGATAGAATTAGACTGATTGATGAGCATTCCAGTGGTTTTATCTATGTAGTATCTTCTTCGAGCACGACTGGATCAAAATTAGATACTTCAGGACAAGAGGCCTACTTCGTAAGAGTTAATGAGATGGGATTGAAAAATCCTATAATGATTGGATTTGGGATTTCTGATCACGATTCATTTACTAAAGCTACCCAGAATGCTAATGGGGCAATTATCGGAAGTGAGTTTATTCGCGCAGTGAGCAATTATAATACTTCTTTAGAAAAGAATATAGAAAGCTTTGCAAATAAGATTAAGGGAATTAACTAAGGTTTTATTTCCTTGAAGTCATATTTCCTCTCGTACTGATCGTATATTTTAAAGAGCTCTTTCTTTGCTCTCCATAGCTCAGTTTTAACTTTGCTAAGGGTAATATTCATTTCGTTTGATATCGACTCGTACGAGTACTCTTTAAAATATCTTAGCTTAATTATTTGTTGATAAGAGGGGCGGAGTTGCTCAAGAAGATTGTAAAGTCTTTTATATTGCTCTCTTTTAATAATACGAGCTTCCATATTTAGATTTTCATTTTTCAACTCCATCTTAATTTCATCGCCGCTGTCGTATGTGTGGATTTTGTCTATTGAAACAGTATCCATCTTTTTTCTTCGATAGAAATCCGTACATCTATTATTTGCAATACCATATATCCACGTGCTAAATGCGTATTGTGGATTATACTGATGGATGTTAATAAATGCTTTTGCAAATGATTCTATCATGATGTCTTTGGCATCATCTTGATTTCGTATCGCTTTTAGAACCATGAAATAGATCGATTTTTTATGCCTACGCATTATCTCAACGCATGCTGATTCACTGTTCGTTTCCTGTATCAGTGCTGCCAGCTCTCGGTCGTTGAGTTTTTTGAGATTCGCCATGTTTCCAATAGTATTCTTGAGACTATGTCTGTTACGACTATAGTTTTTCTCAAGTTATAAAAAAAGAGTGTATAATAAAAGTTATGGATTTTGCTCCTTATGTAAAGGAACCGCAAAATGTCAGAGAATTATCCTTACAATATTACTTTGCTGTAATCTCGCTTATAAATGTTTTTTGGTAATCCTCGCCTGAAACGGTTTTATAACTATCACCTCCAAAAAACTTAAGAATTACTTCCATTTGGGGAGCCTCTTTGTAACCGGTTATAACTTGTAACATCTGTTCTGCTTCATCGAGTAGTACAAATTGTGGATAAGATAACTGTCCCCTTAATAGAGCAATTGCAAATTCATGCGTACTTCTATTAACACCGGGTTTAGGATTAACATATGTCTTGCCTTTATAGGTTATGGGTTCTGCTTGTTCCGCATTAAATTTAACCGAATAATAGTGTTCATTAAGTTCTTTAACTATAACTGGATTTGTGAAAGTTGTTGCATCCATTCTTTTACACCAACCGCACCACCACGTATAAGCGTCTACCATTATTTTCTTTGGCTCTTTGGCATTAGCCTCTATTGCCTCTTCCCACGACATCCAGTTAATTTTTTCCTGAGCGAAAGAGCTACTCGATATAAAAAGGAGTAAGGCTACAACTATAAATGCTTTTGTGATTTTCATTTTGTTTGATAATAATTTCATGTCAACGAGTTTCTTGTTAATTTATTATTTAGTTGCTGGTTGTTGCACCTGTTTTACTCCAATAACAGGTGCTGGAATTTCAGGAACAAAGGATTTCATAAATTCTTCATAGGTTAAGTTTTCTTTGTCCAAATTAATTTGTGCGAAGTATTTAATTACTGCTTCAAACTTATCGGGAGTCAATGCAGATTGAATGACTTGTAACCATCTAGCTCGCTCATCCATGAAAACTAAAGACGGATATACCATTTTAGGACCATTGATAATGAATTTTGCAAATTCATGTGGGCCTCGTCTGTCTACTGGAACTGTACTAATAAAAGTGCTGTCCATAAAAACAATCGGTTCTTTGTTCTCCGCATTTAGTTTGATTGGGTAATAATATTTATTTAATGTTTTAAT
>JABSPR010000215.1 GCA_013214975.1 Flavobacteriales bacterium | reverse complement strand
TTGCAGTTTGAGCAGCATATTGCTTTAGCTCAAGCTTTTGTAGGTATGATTCAGGACAGTAGCGCTTCTCAGCTATTGGTTTTCTATTTCTATAAGCATCTAAGCTTAGTATACCGTTTTCGCTATTTAATGGTTTGTTTACGAAGAAATGATTGCAGTTAACCCAAGCTACACCTTTAAAGGTGCGGAAAATTGTACCCAAGTTGTCGTTATGGTTTTTTACGTAAGCCATTCCATAGGCATTACTCCATTTAATATCTGGCAAGTCTTTCAACAAAGCATGGATAACTTTATCAGGATGAAACTGGATGCCAATCTGTTTCACATCAGCAATCAAGAGATGTTTTAATGTAATATGTTTGGAGGGGGATTTCATTTTCATGCTGAAAAATAGAAGATAAGTTATTGAGTGTCAAATTTATCTGTACGTTTGTTCGAATATTATTCGTATAACTTACGTAAAACAGTACGCTTATGGAAAAAATGAATACCGAGAGATGCAATTATTGCAACGAAAAATTGTCTGGAAGAGAGGGTAAGCTTTTTTGCAATCCATCGTGTAAGGCAACGTACCATTACAATAAGAACAAAGGCCAAGAGTCAAACCTTTTTAATCGCATCGATCAACAATTAAAGAAAAACAGGCGACTTCTAAAGTTGTATAACAAAGCTGGAAAAGCCATGGTTAGAACGGAAACATTACACAAAGAAGAATTCGATCCAAAGTATTTCACACATTATTGGAAAAACAACAAAGGCAATGTGTACTTGTTTTGCTATGAATTTGGATTCCTTGCCACCAGAGACAACGGAAAGGATAAATATCTTCTGATTCAATGGCAGGATTATATGGATTGATCCTATTTGTTTGCAGGCAGTTAAAGTATTACAAGTATTGTAGGCAAGGAGGTACTCCAAGAGCTTTTATTATCATCTTAACTTGATGAGGTGTGAAAAGCCTGCCAAAAGGCTTACCAATTATTTTCAATGTTGGTTTAATCCATTTATTGAAGGTTCTAATATCAACCCCATAAGCTCTTGCCAATTTCGATTTGGTATTAGGAGTATATGTAGTATTTGAAAAATTATAATTCGTGCTCATATCTGCTCGTTATTCGTGTTTATTCAAAAAACAGACAATTGTCCAATATTGCACGTTAAAGCGTCTAATTGCTTTAGTATCTGCCATATATTCTAGGATGCATACTAACAAATCACACTCTAGTATTCAGCCTCTTTGTATCCTTCAAATTGCCTTTTATGACCCGATTTAGGCCCTATTATGGGCTGATTCCGAACTAAAGGCACGCATTGTACAGCACGTTACAAACCCTATGACGCTTCTCGATACAACCAAACAGGTGTTATCATGTAGCTACTTGCTCGATAATGCTCAATAGCGACCGGAAAAAAACAGCTATTTGTATACACTTTATAGGGATTTCCCTATGCACATGTTATGTTTTAATAAAGAAATTTATAAGATCAACTATCAATTTTAAATAGAAACGCTTAACCATTATAAC
>JABSPR010000214.1 GCA_013214975.1 Flavobacteriales bacterium | reverse complement strand
GGTCAAAAAAGGATTCTTTTCGAGGGCGGTATTCGTGTGCCCTTTATCGTGAGCTTTCCCGGACAAATCCCTGCAGGTGAGGTCCGTAATCAAATGGTGGGGGTTGAAGACTTCTTTCCCACTATACTGGAGGCTACTGGTACGCCCATGCCTACGGATCGGATTATAGAAGGTGAAAGTTTGTGGCCTATAATGAAGGATAATATTTCTAATGAAGGTAGGGTGATGTACAGGCAGTTTCAGGATTTATGGGCTGTGATAAAGGACGGTAAAAAATTGTATAACGATGTATTGTATGATATAACAGGGGATGAGCCTGAATTGAATCCTATTAGCAATGCTTCCATGGAAACGGAACTTAGAGGTTTGTACGATCAGTGGAGTTATGATTTCACCGTTGAAGATATCGGCAAGCCTATTCAGGGTATTGGCTGTATGGATACGAATTATGTTGAGTTTGATTCAAAAGCCACTGTTAGGGATCAAATTTTTTGTAAAACCCTGATCCCCACTGCCACTCAAAAAGGGATCATGAATTCACAACAAAGCCTTCCCACAATTACTCTTACTAAAACAGGTCTAATCCTTTCTGAAGCTGTTGGGGTAAAGATCCAGGTTAGTCTCACTAACATTCAGGGAAAGAGTGTTCTGTTACAGGGTAATGTGAATGGGGAGTATTACTTTCCCACAAACCTCTCAAAGGGTGTCTATTTCATAAGTATCAATAAAAGAGTCGTTCGAAAAATCTCCAGGATTTGAGTGTCTTTCTTAGGTGACATACTCCTCAGGATTCGGTATTTCAATACAGTCTATTTTATACCTTGACAACCTTTTTCAAGGACAAAATAAATTGACATACGTAATTGGTCTCATTACATCCATTTTTAGATAGTTATGTTTGTTTTTCGCTATCTGGGGACTGTCTATTTTATAGGAACTGATAATAAATTTAGTAGATTTGTTTGGTGGTCTTAGTTCTTCAAGAACAGAATATACCTTAGTTAAGTTTAACTGGTTTGATGTTGATTTTAATGTTACCACACATACGCAAAAGCCTAAGTACATAAGGGTTGATCGTGATGAAAACCCACCTTTTGACATCCTAGGTCGTCCTTTAAAAGCTTTAAAATTTAAGGGATATTCTCTTTAATTACAGGTTCGGTTATTATTAATCACTTGCCCTGTTTTGATTACATAAAATAAATTATATACTATCAATATTTATTACGAGAGTAATTTGTTAATGATAACAGATGATGGTTCTGCTTTAATAAAATTTATTAATTAGAAATTAAATAAATAAAGAGAGGTTATTTTCATGCGTAATAATCTGTTGGTTTTGGAAAACACACTAGTAAAATTAAAATTCATTACTGTCCCCTTAATATTATTTTGTATTTGTTCTGTATCTGCAGGTTATTCCCCTACAATAGGTGTAAAATCCGACAAATCATTAGAAGACAACCTAAAGGCTCCTACTAAATTAAAAACGCATAACGTAGGTGTTAGTTTTGATTACAAAAATGGTATTGGTCCTAATTATGCTTATAGGTTTTCAAGGTCTTACAAAATGACTCTAGAACTTTTGTATTGGAATTATGAAAATTTGTTTGTTCCTGCTGAAATAGCCGATTTTGTTCACATATGGATAAGCGGGGAGGATCGATATACAATTGCTATAAACTCCGATTTTATAATAAATGAATATCTCTCTTGTGGAACGGGAATCGAGCTGTCGATTAGAGATTTTACTATTAGTGCTCATCCTATTAATAGATTTGGTGAGTTCGAAGGAATTGAATTCGAGCCTTATAATTTTGCCGTTCCTTTATTTATCGGATTAAACTCACCTTCCCTTTACGGTTTTAGTTTGTCTCCAGTACTGGGTACCCGAATCATTATCAATGATGCCCTTAAAAAGTCTACCAGGTTTGATGTTATGGGTAAAATGCTAATCAGTTATAAAATATAGCCGCGTAATTTAAATTTACCGCTTATCCTTAGAGAAGAGGCCTCGAGGGCGACCGTTACTTAGCATCCATGTATGTAAACAGAATATGAAGAGTGGGGGTTGTATTGAAACCCCCTTCTTGCCACCCAACTTAGTATTCTGTAAAACCCCCTGAAAATCCTCTTTAAAAAAACAATTTTTTCTTTTATTATGTTAATTATGTTATTACGAACACTTGAAACTTTAGTTTCTCGTGGCAGTTATGCAAAGCCCAAATTTTACATGGCAATGTCTGTATTTTACATCCAATTCATACTAAATTCAGATAAATCGTCTCACTTCCCTTAAGGTTTAAGGCTATATTATAGAAATCAATCAACCAGGGGTATTGGGATGAGTTACTTTTTTCGTTTGTTAATGTTGAGTCTTCTTTTGGGAACGGCAAGTGTTCACGCCTACGACTTAAAAATCATGTCCTTCAACATCAAAAACGGCAACAATGTTGATGATGGACTACAGGGTTGGGAATCACGAAAAGAAAACGTCTACGCCATCTTCAATAACTACACTCCAGACATTGTGGGTACTCAAGAGGGCTTTCGTTACCAACTTGATGATATGCAAGCTGCCATGCCAATGTATGGTGAAATTGGTGTGGGCCGTAAAGACAGTCTCACCGATGGTGAGTATTCCGCTATCCATTATCTTAAGGATAAATACGAAGTTCTGGCCACGGGCAATTTTTGGTTATCGGGTACTCCTGATGTTCCTGGCTCTATGGGTGATGGGGCCACACATGCCCGTATTTGTAGTTGGGCTAGGTTTCGTGATAT
>JABSPR010000213.1 GCA_013214975.1 Flavobacteriales bacterium | reverse complement strand
GGCCAGTTTTCAGGTTGGAAAGCTTGATGAATCAATTTTTTATTCGGCATTGGCTATTAATAGCGAAATAGGGGATAGTGTTAGGTTAGAGATGGTTTATCTGAAAGCGAAATGCCTATTGTTGAAAGATGAAGATTTGAAAGCCGGCATGTTGCTCTTGTCGTTAGACACAAGTCAAATAGCCTATTTTAAGGATAAGAGATTGTTTTATGAAGCTATTCTAGCATATAGAAAAGGGGAGTTTATGGGATCCGAAGAGTTATTCAAGAAGCTTGTATTAAAAACGGATTATCAGAACTTAGAGTCATTAAGTAGAGATGCATATAAAGCAAATAAATACAAGAAGAAGTTTATTCCTTATTTAAATTATGTCTTCCCCGGACTGGCACAAACATATCTTGGTGATCCATTAGATGGTTTGAACTCTTTAGTTTTAGTTGGTTCTGTTTGGTTTTTGTATGCGCATGCATTTTCTATTTATGGACCGTTGGATGCAATATTGAGCGTTTACCCTTGGTTGCAACGATACTATCAAGGGAGTATTAAGAATGCGTCTAAAATGGGGCCGAGAAAAACGGAGAGGATACAAGCTGAGGTCCTTGATGAAATTCTTTCGATTGTAGAATCTTCGAAACAATCGATAATTAGAAATTAAGTATTGGGTTGTACCTTTACTGATCTTATTAGAATTCAGTGTCGGAACATGTCATAATCATAGGAAATGGAATTGCAGGTATTACTGCAGCTCGCCACATTCGAAAGAAATCGAATTGTGAGATAACTGTTGTTTCCAAAGAATCAAAACACTTTTATTCCCGTACTGCACTTATGTACATCTACATGGGGCACATGCGTTATGAAGACACCAAGCCATATGAAGACGGTTTCTGGAAGAAGAATAAGATTTCATTAATACAGGATTCGGTTCTTTCTATCGATACCGATGTTAAGCACCTTGTTTTAGATAAGTACAATTTTTTAAAGTACGATAAGCTTATTATTGCGTCAGGATCAAAGTCCAATAGCTTCGGATGGCCAGGTGAAGATTTAGACGGAGTTCAAGGTCTATACAATTTGCAAGACTTAGAATTAATGGAGAAGAAAACCGACGGTATTTCTTCTGCTGTGATAACTGGTGGTGGGTTAATTGGAGTGGAAATGGCCGAGATGCTTATCTCTAGAGGGATTAAAGTTACAATGCTGGTTCGAGAAAGTCATTTTTGGAATTGCGTACTTCCTGAGCAGGAAGCTAAAATGATATCAAAACACATAGCTAGTCATGTAGACGCACTGTGTCTTTCTACAAATTTAGAGTCTATTAACGGAGACGATAATGATAGAGTAAAATCTGTATCAACATCTCATCACGATGACCTTTCTTGTCAGTTTGTAGGATTGACAGTAGGAGTAAGTCCCAATATTGATTTTGTAAAAGACTCAAAAATTGATTGCGATCGTGGGGTTTTTGTGAATGAATTCTTAGAAACTAATATTAAGGATGTATACGCCATTGGTGATTGTGCGCAGTTTGTACATCATCCAACCGGAAGAAGAAAACTGGAACAAGTTTGGTATACCGGAAAAATCATGGGCGAAACATTGGCCGAAACGATTACTGGGACCAAGACTATGTACAATCCCGGAATATGGTATAATTCAGCAAAATTCTTTGATATAGAATATCAGACGTATGGGAACGTTCCAAATGAATTGATGGAAGGTCAGTCAGAATTCTATTGGGAGCATGAAGATGAAACGAAATGTATTCATGTTATTTATAACACAGAATCAAAAGCATTTTTGGGGATAAATACATTTGGTATTCGAATGCGTCATGCTGTTATGGATGCTTGGTTAGCAGAAGGTTTAATTATCGAGCAAGTAATAGCTCGTTTGTCGGAAGCGAATTTTGATCCGGAATTTTATACACGCCATGAAAGCAAAATCATAGAACAATTTAATAAAGAGAATGGGACTAATATTCAACCGCCTAAAAAAGGATGGTTTAGTTTCTTGAGTAAATAATAATATGAAAATTATTCAAAATATAGGTCTAGTTATCTTCTTAACAGGACTTGCTGTATTCTGTTCTCTAATGTTTTTTGGAAGCTATAACCTTTCGCAAGAATCGTTTGATGAACTGGTAAGTAGAAAGGGAATAAAGAGCGAGGTCTTTATTGAAAATATTGCGACCAATGTAATTGGTAAAGGCTATTCTGATCCGTTTTCTTTTTCCACAGAAATAACGAATGCATTAGATGAATCTAATGCTGGTTATAAAGCGAATAGTGAATGGGATAAGGTAATCTGGGACAAACCACATAGTCTGTCTTTTGAATTAATAAAAGAAGCTGGAGGTGGTATTGTTAAAGAGAATAAATGGACTTTCTGGTTTCTTACTTTCGGGCTAGGCATTATAGGTGCGTTACTATTTATTATCCCGGGAGTGTTAACCATGGGTTCTCCATCCATGAAAAATAACGACATATGGACAACGGCTGCTACCAACCGAGGATGGATAGGCTGGTTTGCTTTTGTGTTCTTAGTAGGGTTTTATCTGCTCCTTTATTTTAGACCCGATTACATATTAAGTTGGGTATATATAGTGGATCCAATTAGTATGAGCTTAAGTGGTAATCCCGCGAGCCAATGGTTTCTATATGGCTTTTTATATTGTACTGTAATGACTGTTATGGCAATTCGGATGTACATTAAATATCGTCATAACAAGTATCAGGTATTAAGAACAACTTCGGTATGGTTCTTTCAAATAGTATTCGCCTTTTTGATACCAGAAATATTAGTTCGATTCGAAAAGCCTTGGTACGACTTCAAAAATGCTTTTCCTTTAGATTACGATTTCTTTTTTAGTTGGAATTTAGATCAATTAATTGCGAGTGGAGGATTTGGTCTTTTCGTTCTTGTATGGGGCGTGATTTTAACGCTTATTATCGTACCAGTAATGGTTT
>JABSPR010000212.1 GCA_013214975.1 Flavobacteriales bacterium | reverse complement strand
GCCTGTACTGGATTCTTAAAGGAAACTAAACGATTCACAGATGAATTTCCACTAACCCTTGAAGATTGAATTTCTTCCCATTCTCCTGACTTGTTTTTAAATTGCATATGAAAATCTTCCACAGCATCATTTTCCCCAAATCCCGAGTAGAGAGCAATGGCTTTAACTGAAGTTTCTTTAAGGAGTTCTATCTCTAACCAAATGTTGTCAGAGTTCCCCTTAGTACCAATCCAGCGAGATTCATTAGAGATTTCTCCATCTATAGCATTAGCCTTTTTAAAACTCTTGTAATCTGCTGAACTGTTTTTTACTTGAAGATCTTCGATTATATCACAATTTGCTGAGATAAGAGTTATGAATGCCCCCAATAAGAACATATATATTTTGAATTTAAAATTCATCATGAAAAACTTTTTTTGAAGTGAATGAGACATTTAACTACCTATTTGTTAATTCTTAGTAAGAAACAATGTATCTCAATTGTTGAATCGGTAATGAAATATAATTAAATATTTTATACATGAAAGTTATATATATTAATCAAATTCAGTGTCAGAGGCTCCATAACATTCGTTCGCTTCAGCATTGAATAATACCTTCATACTTTTGGTGTTTTTAGCACTGCCATCAGCATATACTTGATTTATATCTGTAGGCCTGGCTTTATAAACTTCAAGAGAAGGATTATCCGAATAGAATTGATGTTTGGTACTGACTGTTCCTTGGTGACTTGATCTCCAATGTGACCCAGCAAAATAGTAAGCAGTGTCACCTAAAACAGCGTTTCGGGGAGACCACCGAGCCAAATTTCTATCAAGAATTTTCCCTCCAATTCCATTAAGGTTTCCCCAATATTGTATGGTACCTCTTCTCTCGTAAGACCTAGTATTGAGCGGTGTGTCTATATCTGGTAATTCACTAAAAAATGCACATTTCCAGACAGCAAAGTTTCCTATGTATGACTTAAGATTGACGCTCAAATCAGCTCTTACCCCCCAGGTATCTGTAGGTGACCAGTAAGTCATTGGGTGTATTTCAGTGCTACTCAGTGGAAGGTTGTTATTATTATCTTGTGAATATCGTATAAGTGCGGTTGTTGATTGTTTTAAGTTGGATAAACAAACCGCATTTATTGCCTCTTTTCTCGCTTTCCTTAGGCTTGGTAAAAGAATAGTCAGCAGAATAGCTATAATTGCTATTACTACCAGCAGTTCTATTAGTGTAAATTTTTTATTAAACATCTAATTACCTGTTCGTTAATTCTTAGTAAGAAAAAATATTCCTAAATTGTTGAATCAGCAATGAAATACAATTAAATATTTTATACATAAAGTTACATATATTGATCAAAGAATAACTATAATCACTCTCAAATATTATAAAGTTATTTAGCTTGATTCATTTTTATACAACTCAAGAGCAAATAACATTAGTCAGTATTTTTTCCTATGGAGCAAATTCAGTGTCAGAGGCTCCATAACATTGGGCCCCTGAGTCATTAAATAATACCTTCATACGGTAATATAGATGACCTTGACATGAGTTAGCAATTTTTTTGAAAACTTATGTATTTACTGATATTTTAAAAGCCACGTCCTGTGGGCGTATACATTGCCATCAATTCATAATTTCTCCTTTACTCGTAGCAACGGATTTCAAATAAAGCTGCAGGTAAGTTTTCAGCTGGAGATGCAAGTTCAACTTGCAAGGAGTCTGTAATTGTGGGTGTATCCAGGATAATACTATTTTGAGTTTGATAATTACCTTTACATTCATAAACTACATTTTCTTCAGCATCCAGAATTCTGTAATCTTGAACACAGAACGGAATAACATCACAAGGGTGCCCCATGAGAACAGATTCCATTGGATGATCCCAGTCAGTATCGAAACTCAGCTCAATACGGCGAATGGTTTTTTCTTCATTCCACTTAAGGTTCAAAGCTGGCTGTTTGTCGCTTAACTCAGCTACCCAGGCATTCGGTCCAAGAATGGAACGGCTGAACCCATTGGTGAGATTTTCTTCATTAAAAAGTTTAATAGATGGCTCAACTTTCATAGCAAAGTTCTTCCCTTCAGGCCAGCGATGCGGAATCCAGAATTCAAATGTATCAACACCAATGTCACCTTTGGGAGCCTGGACATTACTTTTAGCCACTTTTGCGTCTGCATGAGCGAAGACAGATAAGACGCCAGTCCCCATTTGTCTCATATTTGACTGCCACTAGGCTTATCGAGGCGAATCGAGTAATTTATAATTATATCCCGGCCTGATTGCAAAGGAAATTGCTCCAGTTTTCTTATCATGATCAAATTCTACGTGCGACCGTCTGACCCAGATCAAATTCTACGTGCGACCGTCTGACCTAACGTGCGACCGTCTGACCCATGCCAGAAGGTACGCGGTTTCGTATTAAGCCGATTGAATTGCCAATTCTAGTCGGACAGAATGATCAATTCTTTCATTTTATTTTTCCTC
>JABSPR010000211.1 GCA_013214975.1 Flavobacteriales bacterium | reverse complement strand
GTATTCTAACCAAACAAGCATTGAGAGAATTTGAAAGGAAACGAATTTCCTATTCTCTTTAACGGGATGAATCTTTAAGATGTTACTACGCGAATTAACTTAATTTTTAGCCTTGTAAACCCCTGATTAGGATAGCTTATAATTGATAATAAAGTGATTTTTCTATGCGTTTGACAAAAAGATACGGGGACCGCGAAGTCCCCGTATTCTAACCAAACAAGCATTGAGAGAATTTGAAAGGAAACGAATTTCCTATCCTCTTTAACGGAATGAATCTTTAAGAAGTTACTACGTGTTTTTACTGGTTTTTGCAAAGGTATTTACCGGCTAATACAAAAAGATATAGGGGCCGCGAAGCCCCTATATTCTAACCAAACAAGCATTGAGAGAATTTGAAAGGAAACGAATTTCCTATCCTCTTTAACGGGATGAATCTTTAAGATGTTACTCCGCAATTACGCTTAAAAAGCAGGGTAAATAATAGTGTGATTTACCTATTCAACTCTTGGGTAATAAGTCTCGACTTTTCAGAATCACTTAATATGTAATCGATCCAGGTGATAGTATGGCCCTTTTTCTCCATTCTTCGAAACCATGTCATTTGCCTTTTAGCATATTGGTGAATAGCTGAGTTGAGTTTTTGGAACATGTCATTTCTATTTAATTCATTACTCAAAAACTGTGTGACAAACTTATACTCTAAACCGTAAAATTTTAATTGATCATGAGTAAGACCTTCACTAAGCAATCCTTCTACTTCCTCTATCATTCCATTCTCTAACCTTTCTGTAAGTCTAGATGTAATTCTTTTTTTGAGCACATCTCTTGGGATGTCTATTCCATAGATAAGAGATTTAACTGGTGGGTAATTGTTTTTCTCTAGCGTATTAGCTTTTGAGAAAGTCGCAATTTCAATAGCTCGAATTAATCTTTTCATGGAAGAGATGTCTGATTTATTATGTAGAGGGCCAAAGGTCTTTAATAATTTCACCAACTCGGTTTCTGTTTTTGCTTCTAATGTTTTTCTGAAATCGATATCAAATGGAACATTATCCAATTCATAACCTTCCAGAATTGCACTAATATACATTCCTGTTCCGCCGCATAGGATAGGATGTTTGTCTCGCTTCGTTACATTATTAAATGCTTTGTGAAAATCTCTCTGATAACGAAATAGATTATACTCTTCCCCGGGTTCTTCAATATCTATAAGATGATAGGGGGTGTCTTTATATTCGTTTAGATCTTTACCGGTACCAATATTCATTCTTCGGTAAATCTGTCTAGAGTCGCCACTTATTATTTCACCATTAAGATTTTCGGCAATCTTAATGGCAAGTTTTGTTTTCCCCGAGGCTGTCGGACCGATAATAGTAATCATTGAACAATATTAATAATTAAAAAATAAGCATGAAGATGAAACCGTATTGTATGACCGATATAACCCGTTGTTATTTTTCTATTTATGAAATAGTTAGGAAAACAATGTAAAATACTCTCTGTAATGCACACTCATCTGTTCATAAAGAAAATATACTATTGACTTGCTTGAGATTAAATATTGGTTAATTTTGGCGTCGTTAGTATATAGAAAACTGATGAGATTTCGGAACATTTCTGAAAATAATCGGTTTAAAATGTATTTAATAAAAAGGTAAAATTGAGTAGTACACCTATCCATATGATGTTGCATATATCTTGCGTAACTATCAAGAACATAATCAGTTTATCAAATCATAATATTATATAACATGAATGCAGTATTAATAGTTGCCATTGCGGTTGTAGCCTACATAGTAGTGTCTCAGATCTTTAGGGTTTACGAGTTGATTAGAGAGCTTGACGGTCCAAACAATAAGAATACTGTTGTTACTGAAGGAGAGAATAAACTTCAAGCAAATTTATTCTTCATATTCATGTTAGCTCTATTTGGCTTCTTTATATACAATATGGAGAGGTACTGGGGATTGATTTTGCCTCCTGCATCCTCAATACACGGAGCTGTTATTGATGATCTAATGAATTTTAACTTAATATTTGTTTCCGCGATTTTTGTTATTTGTATCACAATCCTATTTGGATTAACACTTAGATATAGAGGTAGAGATGATTCTAAAGCTGAATATATTCCGGTTAATCATAAATTAGAGTTGGCATGGACAATTGCTCCTTGTATTCCATTAACTATAATTATTATATGGGGATTAAGTACTTGGGAAGAGATAACATCGCCAGCACCTGCAGATGGAATAGTAATTGAATTATATGCTAAGCAGTTTGATTGGAGTGCTAGGTATACAGGTGATGATAATGAGTTAGGTTCTTTAAACTATCTTTTGATAGAAGGCATGAATTATATGGGAATAGATGCTACGGATGAAAGAGGACATGATGACGTAGTTGTTAAAGGAGAATTTCATATTCCGGTCGGGAAATCGATCAATTTACAGATGAGATCTCAGGATGTTATACATAGTGCATACCTGCCTCATTTTAGAGTTCAAATGAACTGTGTACCAGGGATGACAACTAGATTTCACTTTGTTCCTACTAAGACTACTGCTCAAATGAGAGAAGAGTTAGGTAATGATGAGTTTAACTACTTACTATATTGTAATAAGATTTGCGGAGCAACACACTTTAACATGCAAATGGATGTAATTGTGGATACGCAAGAAGATTACGAAGCTTGGTTAGCTGAACAAAAGAATGTTACTGAGAAAGGAATGATAGCAGTTGCAGAAGATACCAAAGAGGAAACAACTGTTGTTACAGCTGGACTAGCATTAAAATAATTGAATATTAGAGTAAAGATTAGTTTATTATGAGCGATCACGGACACCACCACAAAGAAAGTTTTATAACGCATTACATATTTAGCCAAGATCATAAAATGATCTCTAAGCAATTCCTTATAACAGGAATATTTATGGCTACTATTGGAACAATAATGGCTTCTTTGTTTAGAATCCAATTAGGTAACCCAGGAGAACCTTCTGCAGTTCTTAATTTTTTCTTAGGAGATGGTTGGGCACCAAATGGCATTATGGATCCTAATATGTATTTGGCATTGGTTACTTTACATGGTACAATCATGGTATTCTGGCTTCTTACTGCTGGTTTAAGTGGAACTTTCGCAAATCTTCTTATTCCATTACAATTGGGATGTAGAGATATGGCATCTGGTTTTATGAATATGCTTTCGTACTGGTTTTTCTTCGGTGCTACTGTTATATTGATCTCTTCGTTTTTTGTTACTGGCGGACCAGCATCTGGTGGTTGGACAGTATATCCTCCATTAAGTGCATTACCTGAAGCAATGCCTGGATCAGGAATGGGGATGGATTTATGGTTATCAGCAATGTCTTTATTTGTTGTTTCTTCTTTATTAGGAGGTCTTAATTACATTGTTACTGTAATTAACCTTAGAACTAAAGGAATGACTATGTATAGAATGCCTTTACCTATGTGGGCTATATTCTTTACAGCTGTTCTTGGAGTACTTTCTTTCCCGGTATTGTTTGCTTGTGTAGTATTATTAATCTTCGATAGAACATTCGGAACTGCATTCTACTTGTCTGATATTTTTATCGCAGGAGAGGCAATACCTGCTCAGGGTGGTAGTCCAATATTATTTGAACATTTGTTTTGGTTCTTAGGTCACCCAGAGGTATACATTATTATTTTACCGGCGTTAGGCTTAGCTTCTGAGGTAATTTCGGTTAACTCTAGAAAACCAATATTTGGATACAAAGCAATGGTATACTCTATAATGGCGATTGCATTCTTATCGTTTATTGTATGGGGACACCATATGTTTGTTACAGGAATGAATCCTTTTATCGGTGCTGTATTTACGTTTACAACATTGTTGATAGCAATTCCTTCAGCAGTTAAGGTGTTTAACTATTTGGCAACGTTGTTTAGAGGTAATATTCAATTCACGCCAGCAATGTGCTTTGCAATTGGAATGGTGTCAACTTTTATTACTGGTGGTGTAACAGGAATTATCTTAGCGGATAATGCACTTGACATCAACTTACACGATACATATTTCGTTGTGGCTCACTTCCATATTGTAATGGGATTATCTGCAGTACTTGCGATGTTTGCAGGTGTATATCACTGGTATCCTAAGTTGTATGGAAGAATGATGAACAAGACTTGGGGGTATATTCATTTCTGGTTCACGTTTATCTGTGCTTATGGTACATTCTTTCCGCAGCATTTCTTAGGATTAGCAGGTGTTCCTAGACGATATTACTCAAACACAGAGTTCCCTTTCCAGGATGACTTTGTTGATCTTAACTTCTTAGTATCTATTTTTGCAATAGGTGGAACTATATCTCAAGGGATTTTCTTAGTGAACTTCTTCTATAGCATCTTTAAAGGTGAAAAGGCTGTTCAGAATCCATGGAGAGCAAATACATTGGAATGGACTACACCGGTAGAACATATACATGGTAACTGGAATGGACCGTTGCCAATTGTAAAAAGATGGGCATATGATTACTCTAAGCCTGGTAAACCAGAAGATTTCTGTCTTCAGACTGAAGCTTTGGCAGAAGGAGAAAAAGATATGGGTGAGGATTATCACTAATAGAATTAAGAAAATTATTTAATAGCTAAATAAATTACAATGGCAGGAGAAGTAACAAAAGACATTTCGCAAGAAGAACTCTGGGAAGGTGGCAGATCACCATTCAGTATGAGTTATGGAAAAATGATGATGTGGTTTTTCTTAGTATCAGATGCGCTAACATTTGGTGGTTTGTTAACTGCACTTGGTTTTGCTCGTCAGAAATACGTAGATGTATGGCCTGCTGCTGAAGATGTATTTCATGCATTCCCTTTTACAGGACATGCTAATCTACCATTGATGTATGTAGCGTTAATGACATTTATTCTAATTGTAAGTTCTGTTACAATGGTATTAGCCGTTGAAGCAGGTCATAGGTTAGATAAGAAAGGAGTTCAGTTTTGGCTAGGTATGACTGTGATTGGAGGTTTGTTCTTTGTTCTTTCTCAAGTTTGGGAATGGGGACACTTTATTCATGGAACAGAAGAAGGTGTGTATACATATATAGATGGAACAAGAGGAAATATTTATGAAAGTTCTGATGACCATGCGCATAAAATTGCGGAGTGGACTGATGATGCTGAATTTAGAGTTACTGGAGTTACTGCTGGAGGAGTTAAGGTTGATGATGTTTATACGGGGGCAACAGCTGTTACAAAAATAGAAGAAGGTCATCATGTTCATGGTGCTAACCTTACAGAGAATGAATATGGTCCGCAGCAATACGCCGATTTCTTCTTCTTTATTACAGGATTTCACGGGTTTCACGTTTCAAGTGGTATATTAATAAATATCATTATTCTAATTGGTGTAGCGAAAGGTATATACCATAAAAGAGGACATTACGAAATGGTTGAAAAAACAGGATTGTACTGGCATTTTGTGGATTTGGTTTGGGTATTTGTATTCACCGCGTTTTACTTATTGTAAGCTTAAAAGACTACTACTATGGAAAGAGATGACATTATAGAATATTCGTTAGGTGCAGAGCATAGCGAAGAGAAAGGTGTAGAATTAAGAAAAGAAATTTTTAAAATCACTGGCATTCTAAGTTTACTTACTCTTATTGAAGTAGGTATGGGTGTTTGGGGAGCCAAAAATGGAATGGGATGGGAGATGATTAAAATCGGTTTCATCGTCCTTACATTAATTAAAGCTGGCATGATTATCATGAGCTTTATGCACCTTGGAGAAGAACGAAAAGGATTTAAGTATGTGTTACTTGTTCCTTACACATCTTTTATCTTGTACTTAGTTTTTATCGTTTTTAATGAAGCTTGGTTGGCTGGCGACGGTAGATTAATGTACTTGTGGTAATAGGCATCGATGGCAATAAGCACGTCTTGGGTTAAAACTAAAGTACTCCTTCTTGTAATAATGATTACCCCAATCATATTGTTGGGTGTATTCGGTTCTGCGGAACATAACTTCCATCCATTACCTATTGCAAATTCTAACGTTAATGGAGTAGAAATTACAATGTTTCCCCAAAACATTGAATTTGAAGATCAGAACAATACTTCGTTTAACGATTCTGTTCTACATGATAAAATTGTAGTAATTGGATATCATTTTATCAACTGTAAGTATAAATGCACAGAGTCGTCTAGAAAATTAATGAAGGTTCAGTATGAGTATAGGAAAACTCATGATGTCCATTATGTTCAGATGATGGTTGGAATGGATAAGAATCAAAGTTTTGATGAATATGTTTCAAAATGCCACATTAATGGCGAAACTTGGCACGTGCTCAAGCCTATTGATACTAGTGATAGTTTATTGATGGGGCATCGTAGATTAATGATTGAACTAAATGGAGAAGCATTAACTCCAGGTTCAATAAAACATTTACAGCAAATGTTACTGTTTGACAAAAGTCGACGTATAAGGGGTTATTATAATGTGAGTGATTCAACAGATGTAAACCGATTAATGGATGACATTAAAGTATTGAAAACAGAAGAATGGAGAAAAAGGGATAAACAACTAAATTCATAATTATGAAAACGGTTATCACAATTTTGCTCTTGTTTATTGCAATATTATATATTCAGTCCGATGTTTCTGCTCAATGTGCCATGTGTAAGGCAACGATAGAATCTAATGAAGAAGGGATCGGTGGTGGAATTAATAATGGTATACTATATATGATGGCTATCCCATATCTATTAATAGGTGGTGTTGGATATTTTATTTACAAGAATAAGATGAAACAAGAAAATATTGAAAGTTGATAATTTGCCTCTTAACTTAATTAAATAGTAACTACATTTATAAACGAATTAAAAAATAAAAGCATGTCAAGTTCTAGTAATAACGAATCAATGAGTGAAATGGAAGTGTTTATGGAGCATAATAAATTGGGTACAGCCGGATTTTTATTAATGTTCACATTTGTTATAGGTGCATTAGCTTCTGTATATGGTGCGATGGATCACATGATTCGTTTAACTATTACAATTTCAATTAGTATGATAATACTAATATCATACTTAGGTTTGTTTAGTTTTAAAACTGTTGCGAAAATAACAATTCTAGGCTTGGCAATTAACGTTTTAATACTGGTTACGGGTTTAATGACTAAAGATTTTTACGAGACTACGAGAGTAGAAAAAGCTGCTGCAACTGGTACCGTTGAAGCTCTAGAGCAGAAGTAGAAAGAGTTTATTGAATTAAGCCGTCTCTAATTGTAGAGACGGCTTTTTTTATGGATCAGTTGATCAAAATTATCAATATGGAAACAACCCGAGAGGATTTTGAAAAAAGGCCTTGGATAGATCTCGATAGAGGTATTCGGTACAAAGAATTTATAGAGGGTAATAAGAAGTTGAAGCTTGCCGAGTACTCAACTGGATTTATTGAAAATGATTGGTGTTTAAAGGCTCATTTAGGATATGTACTAGAGGGTAACTTTAGTATCAATTTCAGCGGACAGTTAAAGCGTTTTATTGAAGGAGATATAATTCAAATAAGTTCTGGAGAAGAATCCAGACACAAATTAATTATCGAAAGAAATGATTACGCCTTAATAATTCTGGTAGAAGACTTATAAAGCCTAAATACTTAGTTGTATCCTAAAAACAAATATAAGAACAACCATAATATCGCAAGGAAATGCCAGAAGATAGAGCAAAGCTCAATTCCTAAAATGTTTTTTGAACTGTACAGGTTCAGATAAGCTTTTATCATTACAACAATAGAAACAATAATTCCCCCTATTAAATGAGCGATATGCAATCCGCTTAATACATATATATAAGATCCTGCGGCATAGCTAGAGCTTCCTCCGAAAAAAACGCCATTATCAATTAGCTGACTATATCCTTGTATTTGTGTGTAGATAAAAGCCAATCCTAAAAGAAAAGTTGTTGTTATAGCTAGTTTAATGCCCTTTAGATCATCTTTTCTTGCAGATTTTTGCGTGTACCACATACTTATACTGCTTAATAAAATAATAATTGTACTCGTCGTAAAAGCTGGTGGTATAGCAGTCACGATCCAACTCGGTTCCCCGCTACTTACAATATACGCACTTGTAAGGCCAGCGAAAGCCATTGACATACTTCCCATGCCTACCCAAAGCAACATTTTTGCAGATTTTTGGTAGGCAGTCCTTTTATCTTGAGCAACTAAATCTATTGTAGACATGGTGTATTATTAATGTATTAGGCTACGAAGATAATGAATGTTATTCCTTGTATAACCAGTTTTCAACGCTTTTTGGTAACTCATTAAGTTGAAAATTAATAATTACTAATGGCTTAAAATTGAATGGTTTATGATTTACATTTGAAGATATTATAAAACAGTAAAATATTACTATTTGTTATCCGTCATCATTGTAGATGGAAACAGCATTACAAATATTTAGCATGCCAGCGGATCAGGAAAGAGAGATTCAAACCGTTGTGAAGAAGGAGGAGAAGCGCTTGCTTAACTTCATCAAGAGCAGGGTTGGAAATCAAATTGAAGCTGAAGATATTCTTCAGGATGTCTTTTACCAGTTGGTTAAAACGGTTCAGTTAAATGAACCTATAGATCAGATTTCTTCATGGATGTTCCGTGTAGCTAGAAACAAGATTATTGATCTTTTTAGAAAAAAGAAAACGGAATCTTTAGAAAGTATTGTTTCTAGGAATGATAAAGATGGAGTTTCCCTAAATGTTTCGGATTGGTTGCCTTCTAACGATGAAAGTCCAGATGGACAATTTGCACATAAAGTGATTATGGAGCAGATTAAAGAGGCTTTGGCAGAGCTTCCAATAGAGCAAAGCGAGGTTTTTGAAATGCATGAACTAGATGGATTGAGCTTTAATCAGATAGCTGATATTACTGGTGAAGCTGTTAATACACTAATATCAAGAAAAAGGTATGCCGTTTTGTTTTTAAGAAAGCGGTTGCAAGGTATTTATAATGAGTTAATTAATAATTAAGAAGAAGTTTATGAAGTATTGGATGAGTAAATGTATTGGTTGGTGCATTCTAGCTGTTTTAGGGGTGTTTGGATTTGGTTACCTCGTAATGTTGCTTTGGAATTGGTTAATGCCTGAGTTATTCGGATTGAATACAGTTGGTTATGCACAGGCTTTAGGATTACTCGTTCTTTGTAAAATGCTTTTTGGAAGTTTCGGTGGGGGAAAAGGATGTTCTACTAAATGTGGAGATGGAAGATCGTGGGGAAGACATAAGTGGAAATCAAAGCTCAAAGAAAAAATGGCGGATATGAGTGAGGAAGATCGAGAAAAATTTAACAAAGGAATGGGATGGTGTACTTGTGGCTGCCCTCCTGGAGAATGTAATTGTGGTCCAGAATGTAACTGTGGTTGTTATGGTAAAAAGGATAGTAACTGTTGTTAAATGTTAAGTTTATTTAATTTCGTATAACATAATGAACCTTGTGTTGTTATTTTTTATCGAATTCAGAAGTAAAGTGAAAGTCCAGTTTGTCGAATTTTTCCTGGGTGGTTTGAAGTATCCAGGCAGAATCGGCCAAGAAGACCAAATTCTTATTCCGATCCCTATAAAGAACGTTTGATTTTGTTTGTTCGAACTTCTTTAATTGAGCTTTGTCGCTAGATGTTACCCAGCACGCTTTATGAAAATTTAAAGAAGTAAACCGACATGATGCACCATATTCGTGTTGTAAGCGATGTTGGATAACTTCAAACTGTAGATCCCCAACAGTTCCAATTACTTTCTTTTGGCCCATTTCATGAATGAATAGTTGAGCAACGCCTTCCTCTGTTAATTGTCTAATTCCTTTGTCTAGTTGTTTTGCCTTCATTGGATCCATATTAACAAGCTCTCTGAAAGTCTCTGGTGAGAAGCTAGGAATACCTTTGAACATCATGTTTTCACCTTCTGTAAGTGTATCTCCAATTTTAAAGGTTCCAGTGTCGTATAAGCCAATTACATCACCAGGAAAGGCATTATCGATAATACTCTTACGCTGACCAACAAAATTCACAGGACTGGAAAATTTGATTTTTTTGTCGTTTCTAACATGATGAAAGAATTTGTTACGTTCAAACATTCCAGAACAAACTCTTAAAAACGCTATTCTGTCTCTATGTTTAGGGTCAACATTAGCATGTATTTTAAATACAAATCCTGAGAATTTCTCCTCAGTAGGAACAACTTCTCTTTTGTCGGTATATCTACTGGCTGGAAAAGGAGCGATATCTAAGAAGGTATCTAACATTTCTTCTATGCCAAAGTTATTTGAAGCACTCCCGAAAAAGACTGGTGCAAGAAGTCCATCCTTGTATAGCTCTTCCGAAAAAGGCTCGTAAACACCATCAATGAGTTCAATATCTTCTCTTAACTGGTTGGCGTCTATATCCCCTATAGTGGTGTCTAGTAGTGGGTCTGTTAACTCTTTAATTTCAATAACCTCTGTTTCAATTTCAGTTTTATTAGGATTGAATAAGTTTAGAGAGTGGTCATAAAGCTTATAAACTCCCTTGAAATTTCGTCCAATGTTAATGGGCCAGCTTAATGGCCTAACATTAATCTTTAATTTATCCTCAAGTTCATCAAGTATTCAAAAGGATCTCTTCCTTCTAAATCCATTTTATTTACAAATACAATTACTGGAGTATCACGCATTCTGCATACTTCCATTAATCGCTCGGTTTGTTGCTCAACACCTTTAACACAATCAATTACTAGTATAACTGAATCAACTGCAGTTAGTGTTCGGTAAGTATCTTCTGCAAAATCCTTATGGCCAGGAGTATCTAATAAGTTAATTAATACATTTTTGTATTCAAATGCCATCACTGACGTAGCGACAGAAATACCTCTTTGTCTTTCAATTTCCATGAAATCGGAAGCAGCCGTTTTTGTAATCTTATTTGACTTAACTGCTCCTGCTGTTTGAATAGCTCCACCATAAAGAAGTAGTTTCTCGGTCAGCGTAGTCTTGCCAGCATCTGGGTGACTAATGATCCCGAAGGTTCTTCTTTTTTTGATTTCTGAAAGTAACTCTTTCGAGTTCATAACTTCTTAATTTCTTGTTGATAAAGGTGCGAATTTACGAATAAGAGAATGATGATTTAAGAATTAATAATTCTATATTTAATAAGCTTATAATTAACAACTTAACATTTCTTATTTATGCTTAAAGCATGTTCCTTTTTACCAGCAGCCACTAAAATCATTAAAGACTTAGGACTTGATGACAATTTATTGGGAGTAACATTTGAATGTGATTCAGATAAGCCAGTTGTTTTAATATCTCTAATTGATAGCCATAGATTATCTAGTAAAGAAATTGACCAGATCGTTAAAGAAGCGCATCATGGTAGCAATAGTTTAAATGAAATAGAGATTGCGCTGTTCGAAGAGTTAGGACCCGATGTCGTATTTACGCAAGATCTATGTGACGTTTGTCAGATTGATAGCGTTGCTGTAACAAAGGGATTGGCTGGTTTAGCGAATCAACCTAAGATTGTTTCGCTTAATCCAAAATCTTTCTATGATGTACTTAATGATATTGAATTAGTTGCTTATGAATTAGGAGTTCCTGAAAAAGGGGAGGCGTTACGATTAGATATTAGTGAGCGACTTAAGAAAAACAGATCGAGATTAGCGAATGCTCCAATTAGAAAGGTGGCCTTTTTAGAATGGGCTGATCCGATTTTTAATGCAGGACATTGGATTCCAGATCAAATTAGAGAAGCAAATGGTTTAGACGATCTGGCAAACACAAATTTACCTTCAATAGAAATATCTCTTGAATCAATTTTTGAATATGATCCGGAGGTTTTGGTTTTTGCTCCGTGTGGTTTTGATACAGAAAGAGCCTTTGAAGGATTAGTTGTATTAAAGAATAACCCTAATTGGGGAAATCTCAAAGCGGTCAATAATGGAGAAGTATATGTTGCAGACTCAAAATACTTTACTCAACCAAGTTCTTTATTAATAGATGGAATTGAAATTTTATCTCATCTTTTTCATCCAGAACTCGTTCCTATTAAACCAGCACTTAATAATGCCTTTAAAGCTGTTTAGTCTTTAATGCGAAATTATTAGTGGTTGAACCTTCTGTATTAAACTCTCTCTAAATAGCATATTCACTTATTTCTGTAAATCGTTAGCATAAAGTGGACCGCTTCTAGGTCTAAATTAAGTGAGTGTTTCCAAGCATTAATATTTAAATTTAATCAGTTATGGAAACAAATAAGAAGAAAAAACAAACAACCTAAAATTTCATCAAAGAAGTACGCAGAAAAACAAGGCGTGTTTTCAGTTCTGAACAGAAGATCCAGATAGTAATGGAACAAAGAGTTTCTCGAAGCGGGAAAGAAGCGCTTAGCTGGCGATACAACACGAGAGGCTACCTCCGGTGAAGTAACCGCCCTGCGTAATGAGAACCTTCGTTTAAAGGAGGCTATTGCTGACTTGGTACTGCGCTACGATATGATAAAAAAACATCGGACATTTTGGATTAAGAGGGAAATTCAAGAAGTATATGCGTTTTACCGTATCCGAAAAACAGGAGCTCATCAAGATGGTTGTTGAATCTGATCTGGGAGTCAACTATACTTTGCGTGAAATAGACTTAAACAAAAGCTCTTTTTACAAATGGCACAAGGCGTACTCCGAAAATGGAGTAGAGGGATTGGAACCTCGCAAACGATCTTGCAGAAGGCAATGGAACAGCATCCCAGATGAACAAAATAATCTGATTGTTGAAGATTGCCTTAGAGCGTCCTGGATTGTCTTATAGGGAGCTTGTCTACCATCAACCGATAGAACAGCAGATCTTTGTCTCTGAGTCCAGCGTGTACAGTATATTAAAGGCCAGGGGCTTAATTACGTCCCTTGCCCACATGTTTTTGACAGCTGGAAACGAGTTCACAGATAAGACCAAGTTCGTTCATAAAATGTGGCAGACAGACTTTACCTATTTTCAAGATTATTGGCTGGGGATGGTATTACCTAAGCACTGTGTTAGATAATTACAGCAGATATATCGTTCACTGGGAACTCTGCGCGGGGATGAAGGCAGAAGATGTAAAAACGAACTATTGACAGAGCGGTTAACAAGGCGAAACTGATTACCAAGCAACGCCCAAAGCTGCTCTCAGACAACGGGTCTTGCTACATCGCCTCTGAGCTAAAGGAGTATTTAACCGATCACCATAATATGACTCAAGTACACGGCAGGCCAATGCACCCGCAAACACAAGGCAAGATTGAGCGCTACCATCGAACGATGAAAAATGTGGTGAAACTGGATAATTATTACCGACCAGAGGAGCTTGAAGGTGCGCTTGAAAAGTTCGTGTATCGCTATAATAATGAGCGTTACCATGAATCGATAAATAACCTAACTCCGGCTGATGTCTACTTATGGTCGGGGTGATGCAATCTTGAAGGAGAGAGAGAGAATAAAGCGGATTACCCTGCACAATAGAAGGCTAGAATACAAACAATTGAAAATGAAAGAAGAGACAGAAACTTAGAAAAAAATGTAATTTTGAATTATCATGAAATACTCACTAAGGAAAAGTTCACTTTAGTTTGAAGACTTACAGTTAGTGGTATTATTTGGTGTTCTGTATGTGTATTAATACTTAGTTGAAAGAGTCTGTTTGGCTTTAAATCGAAGTTTGTTCCATCGTATTTGATTTCCATTCCGAAATAATAGTCTTACATAATTCTATTGTAATGGGTTTTTCATAAACAGCGCTAAATCCAATTTCGATTAGGTTGTTATATTTTGTCATTCGATGAAAATGGGTGAGAGCGACAACAGGAGGGAGCTTTGCATTCAATCCTTTTAGATTTATATAAGTGGTTACATCATCCATTACAGGCATCTGAATGTCCATTATAATAATGCCGAAGGTATCGTCTTCATATAAATGAATTGCCTCTTCGCCATCTGAAGCGCATTCAATGTGACAGTTTAATGTAGTCAACATCATCTTTGCCAACATAACGTTGGTTTCGCTGTCGTCTACAAGCAGGATGTTAGTTGAGATGATTGATTCTTTTACAGACACACTTTTTGGGACGGTATCTTCAAGGTTGACGGCACATTGTCTGTTGTGCTTAAACTGTGTGCCAAAATACACTACACAAAAAAAGCCTCACATAAGTGAGGCTTTTAACATGAGTTTGTATTAACCCTGTTTGGAGGGGGTAAATATTCTCTCTCGCTCTAATTGTTTACTATCGTAAAGTGACATTGTTCCATATCAACATCTCTATTATCGCTCATTCGTTCAATCGTTAAATCCTTCATATGAACGCGAGTCTCAATGCCTTCATGCACCATCGAAACGGTCTTTATCTTAGTAATTGTAAAGTTGGATTTTCGATTCTTATTGATGTGAATCTTTTTATAGGCATCTACAATTTTATACTTTGCAGGTGTTTCCTTTGTTCTCTTTTCAATGTAGATATTTAAAAACTT
>JABSPR010000210.1 GCA_013214975.1 Flavobacteriales bacterium | reverse complement strand
CCACCTTTCCTATCATCTCCTTAATTTCAATAATAGCTTTCGATTCACCTATAATATCCGAATTCATTGTTTTGGATATTTTCTTTTTTAGCTGTTTAGTTTCAGTTACTAATGTGTTTCTATCTAAGGCATTTCGTACACTAACCAAAAGTCTATTTAGATCTAATGGCTTTTGAATAAAATCGAACGCGCCTTTCTTTATTGCATCTACTGCGGTATCCAATGTTCCATGGCCGCTTACCATAATAATTGGTAGATCCGGATTTAGAATATTGATTCTTTCTAGTACCTCTATGCCATCCATAGCCGGCATTTTAATATCACACAGCACTAAATCGTATTGATTATTTCTTATAAACTCTAATCCTGATTTACCGTTTTCAGCATCGTCTATTTCAAATTTTTCGTATTCCAGAATATCTCGTAGACTATTTCTAATACTCTTTTCGTCGTCTATTATTAAAATCTTAGGCATATTAATTAGTGGAATTGAATTGTTTTTGAGTGGGACTAATCAAACAGTGTACCAGAACAGAGAATGTTATTTTTTCGAAGTGTCTAATTTTATATACCCAAGTACATCGCGTTTATTCATTTGGATTTTGAATTCCCCAAATTCTGTATCACCAAAGGTATACTTAACCTCATATTTTCCATCAACTATTTTTAAAGGAAGATCTATTGGTTCTGCGCCTTTCCTGATAAAAACTAGGCTGCATGAATTTATTTCTTTTCCTGAGCTGAATTTTAAAATCATTGGTTTTGTAATTTGGCCTTTGAGAGGTAATTCTGTGCTGATTTTTAAATTGATATATCCATTATAAAAAATGGGTGTTTTAATGAATTTTGAGAACGACGGCATTTTAGGCACTAATGCATTTCTCTTGTCAACTGGGCTATGCGCTAATCCGAAATCTACTGGATCAGAGATGAAATAAGTGGGATTAAATTTCCTAATATATCGTTTTAGGGTGTAATCATAACTTCCCGAAGCCCAAGTTGGATCTGAAAGATATAAGGAGTCTTCCAATTTAACTTTAATCCATGTGTGATTAGGAACAGGAAGATAATTAATATGTGCTGCAGGCTGCCATTTGGCGAATCCTTCAATAGTTTCAGCCCAGATTCCAGCTTCGTCGCAAAGTTCTACTAAGAAGTTTGCAATTCCTGCCGCATCAGCAACTCCCTCTTTTAAAATTTTTTCTGGCTTTTGTTCACCTTTAGGGCTAAACACAATGTTTTGAGCCACCCAACGAAATAATATTCGGTAGCGCCCATAATCTTCATCTATATCCTCTGTAATAGTCTCTGCTAAGTCTGCCGTATTTGAGAATTTTTTATCCTTGTAGGCTAAAGCTAATATATCATACTTAGAATAATCTAAAGATCTTAGAATTAATTCAGAGCTTTCTTGATTCTCTTCTTGGGCATTTATGTTAAATGGAATGCTAAGAAAAATAAAGAATATTAGTTTTTTCATGCTCGTGGTTCATTGTGTAAAGTACAAATCTTTTTTATTGATTTAAAAACATACTGTACTTAGCAATATCTGGACCGTTTAATATTTATCGCGATATAGATGTATAGCAGAATAAATGCTACCAACCAAGTTCGTAGAAATCAGTTCTCCTATCTTTTAATACGTCATTATAATCATTCACCATTTTGTCGCTCGAAAGGGAAAGGTCTATTTCAACGAAATCTAAGTGCGTTTTATCAACAGGTGCAGAAGAAAGCACTTCGCTATTAAAAGAGGTGATTTGACTTTGACCTGTAAAGAGGAAATCGTCATCTCCCCTCGTCTCTTTTCCTATTCGGTTTGTTGTGATGGCAAAAACTCTATTTTCGATACACCTTGTTGTCATTGCCTTTTGGCAATAAGGTAGAACTAGATTGCAGGGATGTGCTATTATCTGCGCCCCTTTTAATGCCAATGTTCTTGTTACTTCTGGGAATATCCAATCAAAGCAAACCATCATTCCGATTTTCATTTCCTTTACCTCATATACCTGTAATTTGTTTTCTCCTGGGGTAAACCAAAGTTTTTCTTTATTGAATAGATGGATTTTTTGAAAGGTACCTATTACTTCATCTTGATATACCATAATTGAGGAGTTGTATACCTTAGAATTGATAATTTCAGGAAAACCAGATACGATTACCGCGCTAGTCTCTTTGGATAAGCCTTTTAGGAAATTTGCAGTTAGTCCATTTTTATCCTCAGCAAGCTCTTCGGCTTCCTCTTTACTCGTAAACGTATAACCAGTTGCAAAGAGCTCAGGAAGTACAATAAGGTCTGCAGTAATGCCTTCTAAGGCCTTTGCGACATCCTTGAAGTTTTGTTGTTTGTTACCAAATATTGGTTCGTTCTGATAGTATCCAACTTTCATAAGTTCTCTTTTTATTTTTTATCAGATTTGTTTTTGAAAATGTCTCTTGATAAAGATAAAAAGATGATCGAAATAATCCTTAAAAGAATTCTTTCATCTTTTCAAAGAAGCCTTTGTCTTTGTTTGATGGATTAGGGATAAAGTTTTCCGAATCTTTAAGTTGATCCATAATCTTCTTCTCATCTTTAGAGAGTGATTGAGGAGTCCAAACATTTATATTTACAAGTAAATCTCCTGAGCCATGTCCATGTACACTTTCAATTCCTTTTCCTCTTAATCGAAGAATTTTTCCTCCTTGAGTTCCTTCATCAATTTTTATTTTGACTTTACCTCCTAATACAGGAATTTCGGATGAGGTTCCGAAAATAGCATCTGGAAAACTTACGTAATGATCGTAATGTAGATTATTGCCATCCCTAACAAAGTCTTCATGAGGAATTTCCTCTATTAGTACATGTAAATCACCGGCAACACCGTTTCTAGCACCTGCATTACCTTGTCCTCCAATAGACAATTCCATGCCGTCTTCAACTCCTGCTGGGATCTTTATTGTAATTGTTTCTTGATCTTTAACAATACCGTTTCCTTGACAGTCGTTGCATTTATTCTCTATCGTTTGACCTTGGCCACTACATGCCGGACAAGTTGCTGTTGTTTGCATCTGTCCTAAAATTGTATTCGATATACGGGTTACCTGGCCAGAACCACCACATTGTGTACATGACGTAAAGCCGCCTCCTTGTGCACCACTGCTATCACAAGTAGAACAACTAATGTATTTATTAACCTTTACTTTTTTCTCAACACCAGTTGCGACTTCTTCAAGTGTCATTTTTATTTTTATCCGGAGGTTTG
>JABSPR010000209.1 GCA_013214975.1 Flavobacteriales bacterium | reverse complement strand
ATTGTGTTCGGTCCGTCAAATATAATAAATCTTGGAAGATGCATGGATTGAATTAATTAGTTGCCTGATTTGTGCCTGCAGGTGAAACTTTAATCATGAATATTAGTAATAGAATATTAGTTTCTTTAATCAAATAATTGCACTTGGAACAGCTTTCTACAAAATTACCAAAGAGTATTATTTGGATATTCGTTAGCATTTGTGTCTTGCCTTTACTGATGAATATAGTAGGGATAGATTTTGCATCAAGTTATCGTCCATTTGATATAAAAGGCATAGAGAATCGTACTACTCCCCAATTGTTGGATAGCATGTTCTACCGACTTACTGGTGCATTTACACATACAATATTAGAGTGGAGTGCGTTTTCTACTGCTGTTTTTACGGTGTTATTGGCATTCGTGCATTTTTCAATAACAAAAGATGCAACTACTCCAATAATAGGTGTAGCTCTTTTTACAGCGGGGTGTATGGATGCATTTCATACACTAGCTGCGGCAAGGTTAATAGATGCCTCAGCGCCTAATAAAGATCTTATACCTTTTACTTGGGCCATCTGTAGAATATTTAATGCACTAATTATGATGGTTGGAATTGGAGTTATTCTATTTAGAAGAGAAATAAAGGAGGTAAAAGCAAATGTGCAGTTTATTGTAATTATGAGTGTTGTATTTGGAGTAGTTGCTTATGCGATTATTAGTATGTGCGCGAATAGCGATACTTTACCACAAACGCAATATCCAGATGCACTGATTACAAGACCTTATGATGTCATTCCACTTGTTCTCTTTATTATCGCTGGGGTTTGGTTATACCCGAAATTTCATAGAAAGCATCCGTCTTTATTTTCTTATGCGTTAATTGTTTCGGCCGTACCTGAAGTAGTAACTGAAATACACATGGCATTTGGTTCTACTAACTTATTTGATAACCATTTTAATATTGCTCACTTTTTGAAAATAGTTGCTTATGTAGTTCCTTTTAGTGGTTTGGCGATGGATTACATTCAGACATATAAGAAAGAACAAATAATTACGGATAACTTAATTGAGGAACAAGAAAAATTAAAAAAGATAAATGCGAATTTGGATTCGTTTGTTTACGTGGCATCGCACGACATGAAAACGCCCTTGAATAACATGCAGGGTTTAATGAATATCTTAATAGAAGAAGATTTGGACGAGGAGGAAAGGACAGACCTGCACAGTAGAATTAGAGGAAATTTGAAGCAGTCTATTCAAACAATTAATGATTTAGTTGGCATTACAAAAATTCAGAAATTTAAGGAAATGGAATTTGCTCAAATTCCTTTTCAGAGTATTATAGACGATGTTAAAGTGATGCTGGATGATAAAATAAAAGCAGTTGATGCTAAAATTGAAACTGACTTTACAGCAGTAGATTCTATAGTTTTTTCAGAAGTAAGTTTAAATAGTATTATGCAAAACTTGATAGATAATGCGCTTAAATATAAACATGATAAGAGAAATCCTGAGATTAAAATAAAATCTTTATTAGTAGATAATTTTGTAGTCGTTACTGTTTCAGATAACGGATTGGGGATAGATTTAGAAAGGCATAAAAATAAGATGTTCTCTATGTTCAGTAGATTTCATGATCATACCGAAGGGAGTGGGATAGGGTTAGCCATTGTGAAAAACACATTGGACAGCAATGGCGGTAGAATAGAAGTAGAAAGTGAAGTAAATGTTGGAACAACGTTTAAACTATTTTTTCCCTTTGGCTAGTTCTGTTTGGAAATAAACTAGAATTCCGAACCTAATCTGCAGATACTGCGTATTATAATCTTAGTTGAGTATGAGGCTTTTTCAGGATAATATTTCTGAAAATATTATGTAGAACGATAAAAGTGGTGTTTTGGAAGTGAAAATTAAAATTAATGAAAACAGGTCGCCAATAAATGATGTGTTTAGAGATGATTATGATGAGGATGAGTTTAAGTTCGTAATGAACCTGTTCTTGAAAGAGGGCAGTCAAACGATGTCAAATCTATACGAAGCGTTAGACGATAACGATATAGAAAAAATCGAGTTTTGGGTGCATAAAATTGCGGGATCAGCCGAGGTGGTGGGAGCAGATAACTTTTTCCCTGTAGCAAGATCATTGGAAACAAGTATAAGAGAAACACAAGAGGTTGACGACGATTCGATGTCGTTCCTTAAAAATGAATTCATAAGGATAGAGAATTTTGTTAAAACCCTATAGACTGTAGTCTCTGAGCATTTTCAAGAGTAGTAAGAACCTGGTATATTTCGTTGAAGACGACGAGATGTTTAACATGGTGATGGATTATCATCTACGAGATCATGTGAACATTAAAATTCGGTAATTTACAAATGCTGAGGATTGCTTAAAGCATCTCTCTGATTAACCCAAAATTATCTTTCTAGATTATGGTTTACCCGGGATGAATGGGTTAGATACTTTAAAGCGTATAAAACAGATAAGCCCTAATACTCAAGTGATTCTAGTTACTGCTAAAAAAGATATCGAATTGCTTATAGATTTGATGAATGCAGGTGCGGATGGTTATCTTACTAAAGACAATTTAACATTTAATGAAATTAAAATGAGGGTAGAACTGATGCAGAAAAAATCCTCAGATTCTTTATTTGGTTCGTTGCTTGGTAACAAAGATCGAATGCTAAATTATGGTTTGATCGGTTTACTCGTTATTTACTCTATAATTATCACAAAGCTATATTTGTTCGGGTCGGCTTAGGTATTCAATTATTAGTTCTCTTCACAAGAAATACTGTCATCGCTTAATTATATTTAAGGGATTACTGATGTAAGAAATTAGTCGAAAATCAATGGAATTCGAATCTTTATAAACGTATATATGAATAATTAGAACTTGTGATGCATGAAAGTTGGATGTTTGATTTTAAGTTTTATTGCCTTTAATGGAGCACTGTTCGCTCAGTCGGAAAAATATTCTGAACAGGATGTTTTGAATAGTAATGGAGCGATTGAAGTATATGAACGATTGAATGGTTTAGTTGGTGGAGATTCGGTGAGAGTTCATAATGGATATGCATGTGATGGATGGATAGAGGATTACTATACTAGTGGAGAGTTACTCCATAAAGGTTACTACGAGGATGGACAACTCAAAATATATAAGAATTACTACAAGAATAAGCAACTCGAAAGACAGTTTAAATCTTTTGATAATGTCCGAAGCTCTATGTTGAAGTTTTATCCAAACGGAATCGTTAGATCGGATGCTCAATACAAATTTACATTCGTAGATCGGTTAGAGGAAAGGTTGGAGGATAATCAAGTGGTTAGAATAGAAGAGATGCACGAGTCTTCAGATTATTATACGCTTAAACAGGAAAATTATAATAATGGAGCGCCCCGTTATGTTTTTAAATTGACAAACCATCGTAGTGTAAGATTTTTAACAAGAGAATATTATGAAAACGGTCAGTTACGCATAAAAGGTGAATCCACATACGAAGAGCATAAATTTGACTGTGTTAGAGACGGTAAGTGGATTTATTATTCTGCACATGGAGAGGTAGAGAAAGAAGAGAAATATGCAAATGGCTTATTAGAGTAGTAATCAATTCTGTTCTTTGATTCTTCTATCTAGTTCTTTATCGTATAAGTATAAGTATAGTACAGCCATCATATCTTGATTGTCTGTAGTAGTATTGTTGGTCTTGCATTCTAACACGTATTGATGACTACGATACATCATAATCCCTGTTTCTGATGAGAAATGTTGCAATTTTTTAATCCCTGATTTTTCTTTGTAATTAGTTGCAACCGCCTTGAAAATTAAAATGCTATCGGTTATATCGTAAAGTGACATGTAATCCGCATAAGGATGTAAGTGGCTTGCTATATAGTGTACCGTCGTATTAAATGGGAGATTTAAAAGGTCTGTTACATTCATTCTTGTTACTTCTTCTCCTGGTTCTATAACCCAATGGGAAGTGACATTGCCATTAGTTGCATGACTTAATTTGTTTGCATTTATAGCAGGTCTACAATCTTTGTATTTAACCTCATCGAAATCGTTTCCTTTTATAGGTCTATTAATGTAGGCTGATGCACCGAACAGCGGCTTAAGCTTACTGTCTTTATTATGTAAGGAATAATTCAAGAATGATTTTTGAATGAGTTGTTTATCTATGTTTTTGTCATTTAAATTAAGAGGTTGTGCAGCAATTTTTATTTGTTGATTCGTCATAATAGGCATTCCAAATCCATTAGGAAATTCTATAGAATTGTAACCGGGACCCAGGGTAACAATTCGTCCGGATAGAACGTCTATCATATCAGGTAAATTCCAATGTTTGTATAAAGCATCTGGATTATAGTCGAGATTGTTATGACATAAGTATGTTCCCGAAATATCTACCTCATTATCACTTTTGTCGCGAACCTCGACTTTGTATCCAGTAATCCAGGCAAGTTGGGGTTTAGCAGCATATTGAAATTGAAATTTCAATTTCTCTGTTTTACCCATCATAGATTTTATTATTGTATCTACTTGGAAAACGGGTGTGTTAATCTGGATTATATTGTTAGACGTTTCGATTAACTGCCATTGATTGTCGGTAGCTGGAATTATTTCGTTGAGCCCGTACTTTCGTAATGTATCGGCATTGTACATGATAGATTGTGTAAATAGACAAACAGGGACTATTACAAGTATAATAGCGGTAATAATGAGTATTCTGTTTTTCACGAATTTTATTGTCTATCCAGAGAAAAATAAAGGTAACGGTAAAGATATTAATCTGAAATTTTCCGACAAACAAGTAGGCCATCTCTTATTGGAAAGAGAACTTGTTCCATGCGGCTATCATTAGCGACAAGTTCACAAAAATTCACGATGGCAAGAGTCTCGCTATCAAGTTCGTCTTTTGGCGATATCACTTTACCACTCCAAAGTACATTATCGGCAATTATATACCCACCTACGTTTAATTTATCAATGGTAATGTTAAAGTAGTTTGAGTAATTACTTTTATCCGCATCAATGAAAATCAGATCAAACTGACCTTTAATCGTTGGGATTATATCCAAAGCAGTACCGATGTACGACTTAATCATGTCTTGTAAATTCGCTTCTTTAAAGTATTTAGTAAAGACGGACTCTAGCTCTTCATTTGATTCTATAGTATGTAAGACGCCGTTTTCCTGTAATCCCTCCACCAGGCAAATGGCCGAATAGCCTGTGTAAGTACCGATTTCAAGAATTGATTTTGGCTTTATCATGCTGCTGAACATAGCCAAAGCCTGCCCTTGTAAATGGCCAGAAAGCATTCTAGGCCTTAATATTTTAGCATGCGTATCTCGATTTATTTTTTTAAGAAGTGTTGATTCTTCAGTGGTAAATTTTTTTGCGAAATTCTCTATAGCCGGATCAAGAAAATTCATTGTTGGATCGGCTTCTTATTTTAAACTATAAAGGAAAGACTCATTACAGCCAATATAGATACATGTATCGGAAATGGCTGCTGTTGATACTGCAGTTCCAATAGTTTCATAATTCCAAAGCACCTCACCATCTGATACATTTGCTGCATAAACATTGCTTCTAGAATCTTGGTATACAATAACATCTCCTGCAATAGAAGGTGATGCTTCAATGTCACCAGCTGTTTTGTTTTTCCAAATCATTTTCCCTGTAGTTCTATCTACGGCATAAAGATGATTATCAAAGCTGCCTATGAAAACTGTGTTTCCGGTAGTACTGGGTGAAGATAATACGATATCATCTGTTTCGAATTTCCATTGAACTTCACCAGTCATAGACTCCAATGAATATAATATGTGGTTGTATGAAGCGAAATAAACACTTCCGTTTGATACTGCAGGAGTAGATGCTGTAAGATCACCTATTTCGTATCTCCAAACTCTTTTCCCTGTCTTCATGTTAAGAGCATGAAAGTAATTATCTGAGGCGCCAAAATAAAGTAATCCGTTTGAGACAGCAGGAGAGGAGCCTATACCAATTATGCCATTTGTTTTATAGAACCAGTTGATGTCGCCAGTCTTTTCATCTACAGAATACATATTGTTATCTAAGCTTCCGAAGTAAACCATTTCATCCGATACTACAGGAGAAGAAATAATGCCAGCACCAGATTTAAATTTCCATTTCAGTTTTCCTTTTTTGATTTCGACAGCATATAAATAACTATCGAGACTGCCGAAATAAATAACTCCATTAGCCACAGTTGGCGAGGAATTTACTTTACCAGCTGTAGGGAACTTCCAAATAACTTTAGTCGTGACAATATCAACAGCGTATAAATTATTATCCTGGCTACCAAAATAAATTACGCCATTACTTACCGTAGGACTTGTAGCAATACGACCTTCAGCTTTGAATTGCCAATTAAGACCTTTTAGTTTTTTAGGAATAACGCTATCGTATTCGCCAGTTCTGCCTTCGTTTCCACGATAAATCGTGTTTTTAGATGAGTTTGCTTCTTCATCTTTACCTTTAGCTCCTCCTTTATAAGAACTACATCCTTGGATAATTAAAGCGGAAGCCATGATAGATACACAGCCAATCGCTAAAGCGTATTTTGATAATTTTTGAAACAATATCTAGATATTTGTTACTAATAGTACGACAAGGTACAGAATACTGCTTTAAATTAAAAGCATAGAGTCTATACTGATCAATAGGTCCTTTTATATGAGACTAAAAGCAATATTTGTTTTTCCCCGTAAGTTTTTCAGTAACTCTTCTTCTTGCATCTTTTGCATTGAACGGTGCAACTTTTGTAAATCGCTTAATCCCCATTAACATTACTCTTTGTTCGTCTCCGCTAGCGAAAGAGTTCAGTGCTTCTCTACCATTTTTGTTGATTCTATCCGCTGTGTCGTTAATATATGTTCTAAGCATATCTATGTGCAAAGCACATTCGTATTCACTTTTCTGTTGCACCATTTTTTCAACCCTTAATTGCATCGATTCAGCGATATATGTATCGATGATCATATCTGCAATATTCATTAAGATTTCTTGTTCGTTAGGAAGCTCCATCATTAAGGTTTGAGCAGCAGATCCTGCAACCATTAGTATAGCTTTTTTGAAGTTTGAGATGTAT
>JABSPR010000208.1 GCA_013214975.1 Flavobacteriales bacterium | reverse complement strand
TACGATCCTTTTCCAATTGTGGAACATTATGAAAGTATATACAGTAAACGGGACAAATAACATCTCATGATTATAAAACCAATAGACCTACATCCGAAGGCATTTTACACGAAATTTATTGACGTAGCTCCTAAAAAGGACCTAATTGATTCTTTGCATGAATCACAAGAGACAACGATTAGTTTATTTGGAAGTATTAAAGAGGAAAATGGATCCTTCCAATACGAAGAAGGAAAGTGGACTATCAAACAAGTAATTAGACATTTATCTGACGTTGAACGAGCTTTTATATATGGGGCCTTTAGATACAGTAGAAAAGACACAACGGAATTAACAGGATTTAATCATCTTGAGTATCCAAACAATGATAACTCAGAGAATGTAACGCTCGAAAATCTAATTCAAGAATTCAGTGCAATAAGAAACTCCAGTATTCATCTATTCAAAACAATGAATCTCGATAATCTTGATTTTGAGGGAAAAGGAAACGGGGTAATCTTAACTGCTAGAATTGTAGGGTGGTTAGCTTCGGGACACAGTACACATCACTCAAATACTGTTAGAGAAAAGTACCTTCCACTACTTTAGAAGTAGTAAATAAATTTACCTTCCTCTTATAATTTTCATTGCTTCGGTAACCGAGATTCTTTTCTTACCGTGGAATGCAACAATAAATGCATCAGCTATTCCATTTTCATTGATATGAACTTTCTCCTCTGAGGCTTCAGAGTATTTTTTGAATGCTCCAATGGTATAAACTTTAACACCATTTGGTTTATTGTAATGATCTAAGCCATGATTTCCAGCCAATTTAAAGAACAATGAAGCAACTTCTTCTGTCAGGTTTACTTTATAAGATCCTATCTGGACTTTAAATCTAACTTCATTTGCATCCACCTCATGGTCAGCAATTTCTTTCTTCTCTGGTGTTTTAACCACTGATTTTGTTGCCCCTACTGGCATCTTAGCAAAAGCACTTGATCCGCCATTTGATGCAACATTCGTGGCTTCCTGAATAGAAACTTTGCCACCATTATTATATGCTACGATGTAGGCATCTTTAACAAGCGTATTTCTTATATCATCTCTTTTTGTAGTAGCTACACCCAAGTCAGAGTACATGCCAGAAGAGTACTTCATCAACCCACTTGAAGTTACATTTCTAAATAATGGCTGTAATTGCAATAATGGCCCTTTAATAATTGGTTTACTAAATACTCCAATTTGAATAGTGTAAAACAACCCTTTGAGACTTGCAATATTTGTAGAAGTTGCATCAACTACTTTAGTGCTTTTTGCTATTGTAGCAATATCAGCTGCTGAAGCATTAAGGGCAGATAGTTCTTTATCCAAAGAACTTTGATATATAGACCTAAAGTCACCATCACCTTCTTTTATTGTAGATAATCCGTTATCTAAAGGAATTCTTTTTCCATCAAAGAAGGCAACTACAAAGGCATCCGTGTATCCAATTTTTCTAATAATTTTCTTGGCAAAATCAGCAGATTCAAAAGCCTTA
>JABSPR010000207.1 GCA_013214975.1 Flavobacteriales bacterium | reverse complement strand
GCTCCTGTGTTTCTTGCAAGATATATGGAGTTGCTAGAACCTGTTGCGGTATTGTTAACAGTTAAGTTACCATTAACAATATGTCCAGAACCTCCTTGAGCAAAATACATGTTGTAAGTACCTGAATTAGTAATGTTAACATTTCCATCATAGGTATCTAACGTGCCATTACCCATCATAAAATAACCACTACCGCTGTTTATAAAATTAGCATCCATGTTAAATGTATTTCCTCCAGCCGAAGCATCATTGGAAGCGCCTGTTTTTTCAAAGGTTGAAACGCCATTAAATGTAGACCCTCGCAAATATATTCTAGGAGTAGATGTACTTAAATCACCATTAAATGTAGAGTTTGGTCCAATTGAGAGAACTCCTGTGCCATTCATTACAATTCCCTGAGTTGTTGCCCCCAATTGAGTAAATTCTTCTAAATATAAATTACCAGTTCCAGAAGCTCCAGCTCCTATTATATTTATGGTTTTACCACTTGAAAGTGTGCTTGTTCCTGAACTATTTCCAATATATATATTCGAGTTTGTAATATAATTAATGAATATACTTCCATTGAACACATTACCAATTGCCGCGTTTGCAAGATAAATTCTTCCTGTACCACTAACAATTAATGTAGCATCATTATTGAATGTATCAGGGTTTGTTTGGGCAAAATATAAATGGCCTGTACCATCATTAATAATAGATGCAGTTGAACTAAAAGTGTTACCTCCTACGTTATAATCATTGTTTGCTCCTGTTTTTGTAAATACTGCAGTACCATTAAATGTGTTAGATTCTATATATATTCTTGGTGCTGAAACATTAACGTTCCCATTCCATATACAATTAGTTTCAAGATCTAATATTGCTGAGCCAGTTAAAGTAAGGGTTTGAGCACTTGTTCCGAGTTGAGTAAATCTAGCAATTTCAAGTCTTCCAGCAGAAAAACCACTACCACCTATAGCCATTGTTTTTGTAGAAGCTAAAGTTGCTGTTCCTAATGAACCTTGTCCAAAACGTATACCATTGCCCGAAGTTGCATTAATTGTAATGTTACCATTAAAAAGATTTCCAGCCGAATTATGCGCAAGATAAATTATTTGGGTTCCAGAATTAGTAAGGGTTAAATCATCATTAAAGATGTCAGGGGTTGTATTGGCTAGCATAAAGTAGCCAGTTCCAGAATTGGTTATTGATACTGTTGAGTTAAATGTGTTTCCACCTGAACCTCCATCATTACCACCTCCATTTTTTGTGAACACAGCAGCAGCATTAAAAGTACTACCACTTAAATAGACTCTAGAGGAAGTAGCATTTATAATAGCTCCAAATACTGTTCCTGTAAATCTAGCAGTTGCAGTAGAATTAATCGTTAAAGATCCAGTTCCTGGGGTATCATTTATGGTTCCTGATTTTAAGGTTACATTACCTGCACTTGTAAAAATAAAGCCAGTTAAGTCTATAGTTGAGGTATATCCATCAACTGTTAATCCACCAATAGTTGCAAGAATATCAATGTTACAGTTTCCTAAACCATTAGCATTAAAAATAGCAACATCAGTTGCTAAAGGAACCGAAGCACCCCCTGAACCTCCATTTGCAGTTGACCAGTTTGCAGTATTGTTCCAATTACTTGTTGCACCTGCCACCCAATATCTATTGGCGGCTTGAATGTTAATTGTTACTAAAAAAAATAATGCGATTGAAAGTGGTAGGTTTTTATTCATAAAATCTGATTGTTAATTAAGTAATTTTAACGTACGCATTAAGTATAATTAAGGTTACAATAATTAGTATAACAACCTAATACTCTAATAAGTAAAGTTACAGATTTTT
>JABSPR010000206.1 GCA_013214975.1 Flavobacteriales bacterium | reverse complement strand
GTTTCAGGCAATAGTCCTGGAACCTTAGATGGTTTACCGTCATCACCCATTGCTACAAAACTATAAATTGCCTCATTCGTCTTGTGCCGACCTTTTTGAAATCGTTTTTCTACAAATACATCGATATACACTTCCAACGAAGTATTGAAAACACAAGAAACCTTGGCCTCAATTGTTACCACATCACCCATCCCTATAGGTTTATCAAAAGACACATTGTTAACTGCTGCAGTTACGCACACCGTTTCGCTATGCCTTGAAGCAGCTATTGCAGAAGCAACATCCATCCATAAAAGCAACTGCCCTCCCATCAGATTATTCAAGGCATTGGTATAATTTGGGAATACAAGTTCTGTTAATACAGCCTTACTTTCATCTGGTGTTTTTCCTTCCATTTTTGATCAGTTATATAGCAAATATATGGAATATGAAAATCGAGACTGTACTTGTTCAATATTATTTATACTACATTTAGATTTGAAATTTCAAGAACATGCTATACATCAAGGCTATCCATATAATATCCGTAGTAAGTTGGTTTGCTGGCCTCTTTTATTTGGTTCGTCTATTCATATATCATGTAGAAGCGGACGCATTTGAAGCGGAAAAGAAAAAAATATTACAGGATCAGTACGAATTGATGCAAAGTAGGTTATGGAAAATAATTACAGTACCGGCGTCTTTTATAACTATCGTAACAGGTTTATGGTTGATAAATGAATTTGGTTATTGGAATCAGCCTTGGATGCATATAAAATTAGGCTTCGTTTTTTGTCTCGTTGGATATCACCATATCTGCGGATCGATGATTAAACATTTGAAAAACAAAACGAAAAATTATTCTTCTAACAGACTTAGATTATGGAACGAGCTTGCAACCCTTTTACTCGTTACTATCATCTTTATAATTGAATTAAAAAGTACTCTAAATTGGATTTGGGGACTTTTAGGATTCGTCCTAATCGGACTGATTCTCTTCTTAGCGGTACGTATTTATAAGAGATACCGAAAATCTTAGTTGGTGAACAACCAAGCAGATTTATTAAAGTTTATTTGAACTACAAGCAAGTTGTACTCCGCCGCTTTCATGTCAGAATAACCTCCATAAGACACTCTATAAGACCCACTGGCACTTTGACCAACGATTAGTGCATCATAGCCAGCCTTTTTTAGCTTTTTCACCATCTTATCTGCGTTCTTTCTTTTACCAAAAGATCCACCAATAATATGGTACTTATCACTAATTGGAGCTGGAACCGCCTCGGAAACCTTGTGGTTTTCTCCCATAACCACCTCAGGCTCAAGACTCTCTATTACTACTTCAATAATTTTTTCTTCTTCAATAGGATCAGTAACATCAGCTTGCAATTCTATAGCTACCCCTTTCTTTGGTATTGATAATTCTTTCTGCGTATCAACCATTACCTCCATTGAAGACATTTCACCTGGCAACTTCACAGTACCATTAGATTGAAAGTAAGGAAGTGAAACGAACAATAACATTGGCACCGTTACAGCAGCAGCAGCTGCTGTAATAAACCATTTTTTAGACGGTGGTCTTTTCGAAGCGCCTTTTACAACTTGTAATTTTTTCTCGATTTTTAGAACTACGTTATCTCTAATAATTTTAGGCGAAGTGAACGATCCTAAACCAAATGCCGAAGCAAGATAATTCTGATTTTCATCTGCCAAAAAGCTTAGCCTCCCATTAGAATCTTTTGAAACTGTTCCAACACTTACTATATTAACTGAACCAATCGTATCTAACTGAACTTGGTACGCCTTTACGCCATCCGAAACAATCTCGTTTGCCTTTTTGTAATCAATAGATTTAAGTTGAGCAATGTGATTAATTAATAAGCCATCATTGGCTTTTAATTTCACATTAAAACTTAGTTGTTTAAAAGCCGGTTTAAATGCATCCTTCTCTTTGAGGATGGAGGCCGGACGAATATTAGCTACAATTCCACCAAAATCTGGAATTATAACACAGTCGTTGTCGTACAACAACTCTCCTACATAATCTCCTAATTCAATACTCATTCTTTGATTTTGATATAGCTAAATTAACGATTTCAACCGCAATAGTCTTTACCCAACTAGCTATATTTATCGAGATCTTCTTGGGTATCAATACCACTTGACTCATATTCAGTTATTGCCAGCTGAATAGAAAAATCATTATCTAACCACCTCAACTGCTCAAGTTTGTTTTCTAATTCACGGAAAGACGGTTTTAGTTTTACTAGCTCTTCTAATACCGAAGACTTGTAACCATAAATTCCTATGTGTTTGAAATATTTCTCTTTGTTATTTACTGTATTAGAAATTGCGGAACGAGAAAAGTCAGCTGCTGTGCCATTCTCCCCAAATAAAACTTTAGGTACATTCTCGTTTTCGATCTCTGCCTCATCCTCTATCAATTTACAAAGAGTACCTATCTGAGTAGAAGAACGTGAAATACATTCTGCCAATTCATCAATTTGCTCTGGATGAATAAAAGGCTCATCACCTTGGATATTGATTACAGCATCGAATTCTTCGTTATTTTTTTGATATGCTTCAAAACATCTGTCTGTTCCACTCGGATGATCAGGTGAAGTCATCACTACTTTTCCGTCGAAAGATTTCACGTGGTCAAATATTCGCTCATCATCGGTTGCTACTATTACATCACTTAAAGAAACTGATTGCCTTGCTTGCTCATAAACACGTTGAATTATCGATTTGCCTTGAATTATTTTCAACGGCTTACCTGGCAGTCTTGTCGATGCGAATCGAGATGGGATTACTCCAATAATTTTCATGATTGATTTTGTAGTATGCTTAAAACGAAGATAAAACTTTAAAACAACTTCAGTATTTTTGCACTTCACATTTCAGTCACATGGCATCTCTCGATTATCACAGCCTTTTATTCCAAATTCGTCTTAGCTTAATCCCTAGAATAGGTAGCCTCAACGCTAAAAAACTAGTTTCCTATTTAGGAAGTACCGAAGCTGTCTTTCACGAGACAAAAAAATCTTTAGTTAAAATTCCAGGGATAGGAGATCATACAGCCAACTCTATTATCTCTGCAAAAGGAATAAAGCGAGCTGAACAAGAGATTGAATTTATTTCTAAAAATGAGATTAAGCCATTATTCTATTTAGATGATGACTACCCATATCGACTTAAGAATTGTGATGACGGACCAATTTTGCTTTTTTATAAAGGGAAGATGGATCTAAACAAGTCGAAGATGATTAGCATAGTAGGCACCCGGAATGCAACATCCGAAGGAAAAAAATCGTGTGAAGAATTAATCGAAAATTTAACAAAACACAATTGTTCTGTTACAAGTGGGTTAGCATATGGAGTAGACATTTGTGCGCACAAAGCTTGCGTTAAGAATAAACTAGAAACTATCGGAGTAGTAGCACATGGTTTAGATAGATTGTATCCAAATGCTCACAAAAATACAGCAGAGAAAATGTTAGAAAACGGTGGAATTATAACTGAGTTTCTAAGCACTACCAACCCCGATCGAGAAAACTTTCCTAAAAGGAATCGGATTATTGCGGGACTCACAGATGCCACCATTGTAATCGAGTCGGGTCCTAGAGGAGGATCGCTCATTACTGCTGATATTGCTAATTCGTACGACCGAGAAGTATTTGCATATCCCGGAAAATCAACTGACGAAATGTCGACGGGGTGCAATTGGCTAATAAAGAAACATCAAGCATTTCTTATGGAAGACATAAGAGATTTAGAATTCACAATGCAATGGGAAGCCGAGAACCCTCTAACCAATAATGAAATTGAAATTCCATATAACCCATCGGAAGAAGAAATGCATCTACTTACGATAATAAAAAAAGAAAAAAAAATACACATCGACGATTTAGTAATGCGAAGTGGATTTGCAATGAGTACGATCTCATCCATTTTATTAAATCTCGAATTTGCTGGACAAGTTATTCATCTACCGGGTAAAATTTATACAACGAATTAAGTTAGAACAACGTAAACCTTTCTTTGAACAAAATTTTACTATTTTTAGTACTGCATAACAATCAGATAAAGAAGATATTATGACTGCCTTGAAAGAAAAAAAATCTCCTTCTCACCAAAACAATGGCGTATCAAAAGATACTAGCAAACTCGAAAAATTCATGCTAGCAGTATCAAAACAGAATCCTGGGGAACCAGAATTTGTGCAAGCTGTACATGAAGTAGCGGAGACTATACTACCATTCATCGACAAAAACCCAAAGTATAAGAAAGCTAAAATCTTAGAAAGAATCTGTGAACCGGAGAGAGTAATTATTTTTCGAGTTCCATGGTTGGATGACAAAGGCGAATTTCAAATAAACAGAGGATTCCGAATACAAATGAATAGTGCCATTGGTCCTTATAAAGGTGGATTACGTTTTCATCCAACGGTAAACCTTGGTGTACTAAAATTTTTGGCGTTCGAACAAGTATTCAAAAACAGTTTAACTACTCTCTCAATGGGAGGAGGTAAAGGGGGTTCTGATTTTGATCCAAAAGGAAAATCAGATAATGAGATTATGAGATTTTGTCAAAGTTTTATGACCGAATTATCTCGTTACATAGGGCCCGAGACAGATGTACCTGCTGGTGACATTGGTGTAGGTGGTCGAGAAATCGGTTTTCTATTTGGTCAGTATAAAAGAATAAGTAATGAATTTACTGGCGTACTTACTGGTAAAGCAATCGCGTTTGGAGGTAGTCTAATAAGACCAGAAGCAACTGGTTACGGAGCTGTTTATTTTACGTCCGAAATGCTAGCTACAAGAGGGAAAACATTACACAGGCTTGTTGTCGCAATATCAGGATCTGGCAATGTTGCACAATTTGCTGCTGAAAAATGCATCGAATTAGGCGCCACAGTGGTTACTATGTCAGACTCTTCCGGATATATATATGATGAATCTGGTATAACCAAGCCTAAACTAAATTATCTAAAGAAACTAAAGAATGTAACGAGAGGGCGGATAAAAGAATATGCAGATAAGTACCACTGCAAATTTATTCCAAATAAAAAGCCGTGGGAAGTAAAATGTGATGTGGCGTTGCCCTGTGCTACACAAAATGAATTGGATAAGAAATCAGCTCAACTACTCATTAAAAATGGTTGTAAGACTGTGGCTGAAGGAGCCAATATGCCTTGCACACCTGATGCAGTCGAAACATTTATCAAAGAGAAAATTTTATTTGGTCCTGGAAAGGCCGCAAATGCTGGTGGCGTTTCTGTATCTGGCTTAGAAATGAGTCAGAACTCCCTTAAACTTAGTTGGACAAGTGAAGAGGTTGATACTAAATTAAAGGACCTCATGAAAGAGATTCATAGCACGTGTGTTAAACATGGTGCGGAAGAAAATTTCATTAATTACGTGAAAGGTGCTAATTTAGGCGGCTTCGTAAAAGTTGCAGACGCTATGCTAGCACAAGGTTTAGTGTAGAGTCTGCTTTTAAAGCATTCAAACACAACCTAATATTATGTACGGAAAGTTTCAAAGTTTCCTCCAAGAGGAGCTTGCTTCAATTAAAGAATCTGGATTATATAAGTCCGAAAGAATAATTACCACTCCTCAAGGAGCAGATATTAAAGTAAGTACTGGGGAAGAGGTTACTAATTTCTGTGCGAATAATTATCTAGGACTTTCTTCTCATCCTAAATTAATCGAGGCTGCAAAGCGAACACTAGATACACAAGGTTATGGGATGTCTTCCGTTCGTTTTATATGCGGAACACAAGACATACATAAAGAACTAGAAGGGAAAATCGCAGAATTTTTAGGTACAGAAGATACTATACTATACGCCGCTTGCTTTGATGCGAATGGTGGAGTATTTGAAACATTGATGGGTCCAGAAGATGCTATTATCTCTGATGAACTAAACCATGCATCTATAATAGATGGTGTGCGATTATGTAAAGCACAACGATTCCGTTACAAGAATTCGAACATGGAGGATTTAGAGAAACAACTTCAAGATGCCCAAGGAGCCCGCCACCGATTAATAGTCACCGATGGCGTATTCTCAATGGATGGATATATCGCCAAGCTGGATCAAATATGTGATTTGGCAGAAAAATACGATGCACTCGTAATGGTTGATGATAGTCACTCTACCGGTTTTATGGGAGCAACAGGTCGTGGAACTCATGAACACTGTGGTGTAATGGGACGAATTGACATCATTACTTCAACAATGGGCAAGGCTCTAGGTGGTGCAATGGGTGGTTTTACTTCTGGCAAGAAAGAGATCATCGATATGCTAAGACAACGTTCTAGACCATATTTATTTTCAAACTCTCTCGCCCCTTCAATTGTTGGTGGTACTATAGAAGTGTTAAACTTGCTAAATGAATCTACTTCATTACGAGACAAATTAGAGGAGAACACTGCATACTTTAGAAGTAAAATGGATGAAGTAGGCTTCGATATTAGAGAAGGAGTACATCCGATTGTACCCATAATGTTGTACGATGCAAAAATTGCACAAGAGTTTGCTAGTCGACTTCTAAAAGAAGGAATATATGTAATTGGATTCTTCTATCCAGTTGTACCAAAAGACCTTGCGAGAATCAGAGTTCAAATTTCAGCAGGTCATGATAGAGAGCATTTAGACAAGGCGATCGCAGCGTTTACAAAAGTTGGAACAGAATTAGAAGTTATCAACAAAAAGTAGCCTTATAAGTTGGGTCATTCCAAAAATAAGTTCTAACTTCGCCGTCCCTTTAAAAACAGGGTATTAAAAAGCCGCAATAGGCTTAACAGATACATTCAAAAAAATGAGTGATTTAAGTTATAAAACAATATCAGCAAATAAAGCTACTACGAATAGAGAGTGGTTACTTATTGATGCTGAAAACGAAGTACTTGGAAGATTAGCTTCCAAAGTTGCCAATCTGATTCGTGGCAAACACAAAACTAATTATACGCCTCACGTTGCTTGTGGAGACAAAGTTGTAATTATCAACGCTGATAAAATCAAACTTACTGGTAAAAAGTGGAGCGATAAGACTTATATCAGTCACACAGGATATCCTGGTGGACAACGAGAAATCACTGCTGAAAAGTTGATGGAAAAAAATCCTATTAAAATGGTAGAAAAAGCTGTTAAAGGAATGCTTCCAAAAAATATTTTAGGTGCTGAACTATACAGACAACTATATGTATATAGTGGTTCAGAGCATAAGCAGGAAGCTCGTAAGCCAAGAACAATAGATTTAAAATCAGTAAGATAGTATGGAAGCAGTTAACGCATTAGGCCGAAGAAAAACTTCAGTAGCACGTGTTTATTTGACACCAGGGAAGGGTAAAATCGTTGTCAACAAAAAGGACTTGAAGGTTTATTTCCCTACAGCCGTTTTGCAAAACAAAGTTAGTTTTCCTCTTACTGTTGTTGATTTAGCAAAAAAAATGGACGTTAATATAAACGTTAAAGGTGGTGGTATTAATGGTCAAGCCGAAGCTATTCAGTTAGGTATTTCTAGAGCACTTGTTGCAATTAGTGAAGACAATAAACCTAATCTTAAGGCAGAAAGACTATTGAAAAGAGATCCAAGAATGGTTGAAAGAAAGAAACCGGGTCGAAGAAAAGCAAGAAAGAAATCTCAATTTAGCAAGCGTTAAGCACTATCTAGAAGCAGTATGGCAAGAACAAACTATAAAGAATTACTTGAGGCAGGTGTACATTTTGGTCACCTTAAAAGAAAGTGGAATCCTAAAATGTCTCCGTACATTTTCATGGAAAGAAAAGGTATTCATATAATAGACCTTAATAAAACCGTTGCTAAATTAGATGAAGCTTGTGCTGCTCTAAAACAAATAGCAAAATCTGGCAAAAAAGTTCTTTTTGTTGCTACAAAAAAGCAAGCGAAAGAAATTATTGCTGAGAAAATCGGCGCGGTTAACATGCCGTATGTAACTGAAAGATGGCCTGGAGGAATGCTAACTAACTTTTCTACTATTAGAAAAGCAATTAGAAAGATGGCTACTATCGACAAGTTGGTTCATGAAGAAAAATTTAAAAGTATTTCTAAGAAAGAGCGATTGATGATTATTCGTCAAAGAGCTAAATTGGAAAAAGACTTTGGTAGCATTACTGGACTTACAAGATTACCTGCAGCAATCTTTATTGTCGATATAACAAAAGAACACATTGCTCTTGCAGAATCTAAAAAACTTAACCTGGTAACATTCGCATTAACAGATACTAATAGTGATCCTACTTCTGTAGATTTCGCAATACCTGCTAATGATGATTCAACAAAGTCTATCACGAAATTGATGGATATCGTTTCAAACGCTATTAAGGAAGGATTGTCTGAAAGAAGTGTAGATAAAGAAAGTTCTGACAAGCCAAAGAAGAGAATAGAGAAGAAAGAAGAAGCTCCTAAAGCTGCTGCACCAGTAAAAGATGAACTTAAGACTGAAACAGTAGAAAAAAAGGAAGCGCCTAAGAAAAAAGCTGCTACTAAGAAGCCTGTTGCTAAAACTACTGCTCCTAAAAAAGCAGACAAAAAAGACGCTCCAAGTAAAGAAGCAAAGGCATAACAGCCACTCTAGTTACATTTTAAATTTTATTAAGACATGGCAATTACAGCAAGTCAAGTAAACGAGCTTAGACAAAAGTCTGGCGCAGGAATGATGGATTGTAAAAACGCATTGGTTGAGGCTAACGGCGATTATGAAAAAGCAATCGATTTTCTTAGAAAGAAAGGACAGAAAGTTGCAGCTAAAAGAGGTGACAAAGATGCATCTGAAGGTTTAGTTTTAGCTAAAACAAGTGCTGATGGTAGTAAAGGGATCATTATGATTCTAAACTGCGAAACTGATTTCGTTGCTAAAAATGATTCATTCGGAGCATTTGCAAACGAAATTTTAGAAACAGCAGTTGAGAATGGTTCAATGAATGCTGCAGAACTAATGGCTTCTACTCTTCTTAATGGTTCGCAATCAGTTCAAGAAAGAATTACAGAAGAGATAGGTAAAGTAGGCGAGAAAATCGAAGTATCAAGATTAGAGCTTCACGTTTCTCCAAAAGTTTGCGCCTATAATCATCCTGGAAACAGAATAGCTTCAATTGTAGCACTAAGTAATGCTGGCGAACTTGACGAGGCAGGAAGAGATGTTGCAATGCAAATTGCAGCGATGTCTCCTATAGCTATCGATAAAGACGATGTAGAGCAAAGTATTATTGATAGAGAAATAGCAGTAGGTAAAGAACAAGCAAAAGAATCTGGTAAGCCAGAAGAAATGCTTGAGAAAATTGCCATGGGTAAGCTTGGCAAGTTCTACAAAGAGAACACTTTACTCAATCAAGCTTTTATTAAAGACAATAAGAAATCTGTAGGGCAGTTCCTGACAGACATTGAGTCTGGCTTAACGGTCAGTTCTTTTAAAAGAATGGCATTGGATTAAAAAAGAGAGAGAGAATTTATTCTCTCTTTTTTTTTGTCTTATTTTTAAGTTTATGAAGTACAAAAGGATTCTACTAAAGCTGAGTGGTGAGGCGCTCATGGGTGATCAACAATTTGGTATTGATAACAACAAACTAAAACTCTATGCTGAGGAAATTAAAAGCATAGTAGATCTTGGGCTAGAAGTAGCTATCGTTATCGGAGGAGGAAATATATTCAGAGGAGTTCAAGCGGAAGAAGGTGGAATGGAGAGAACTCAAGGAGACTACATGGGTATGCTAGCTACAATGATCAATAGCATGGCATTACAGAGTTCTCTAGAAATATTAGATGTTAATACAAGGCTTATGTCAGCCATAAAAATGGAACAAATAGCAGAACCATTTATAAGAAGAAAGGCAGTTCGTCACCTTGAGAAAGGACGAGTTGTAATATTCGGCGCGGGTACAGGAAACCCATATTTCACCACAGACACAGCAGCAAGTTTAAGAGCCATAGAAGTAGAAGCGGATGTAATCGTTAAAGGAACCAAAGTTGATGGTATCTATACGTCGGACCCTATGAAAAATAGCGACGCAACGAAATACGAAACAATCAGCTTCAAGGAAGTATATGAAAAAGGACTTAACGTAATGGATATGACTTCTTTTACCTTGTGTAAAGAGAACAAGTTGCCTATTATTGTTTTTGATATTAATGTGAAGGGCAACTTGCTAAAAGTTGTAGAAGGAGAATCTATAGGAACAATTGTAGAAGTATAAAATTATTATTGTGGAAGACGAATTAGAAATGATATTCGATGACGTACAAGATCAAATGCGTCGTACTATGAGCAGTTTAGAAACAGAATTGTCAAAAATCCGAGCGGGTAAAGCCACTCCTTCAATGCTCGATAGCGTCTTTGTAGATTACTATGGTTCGCAAACACCGCTGAATCAAGTAGCCAATGTTAATACACCAGATGGCAGAACGATATCCATCCAACCATGGGAAAAAGAAATGTTAGAGCCCATCGAAAAAGGTATTATGCATGCTAATCTAGGTTTGAATCCTCAAAACAATGGTGAACTAATTATGATTAGCGTTCCAATGTTAACGGAAGAAAGAAGAAGGGAGCTAGTTAAACAAAGTAAAGCTGAAGGCGAGAATTCTAAAGTAAGTATCCGAAACGCTCGTAAAGATGCAAATGAGATGATTAAGAAGCTTAAAGCAGACGGATTATCCGAAGACAGCGCAAAAGATTCCGAAGATCAAATACAAAACTACACGAACGAGTACACCAAAAAATGTGAACGTTTTGTCGAGCTTAAAGAGATCGACATCATGAAGGTTTAGGAAACTAAACTATCGACTCAAAAAGAGCCTTGCCGTCAATATTAAGTAGATCTAAATCTGCAGCTCTTTCAGGGTGAGGCATCATTCCAAATACATTCTTTCCAGCATTACAAACACCAGCTATGTTCTCTAACGAGCCATTTGGATTCGATTCCGGAGTAACATCTCCATTCTCATCGCAATACCTAAATAGTATCTGATCGTTCTTCTTAAGGTCCGCGAGACCATCTTCATTGATAAAATACCTACCCTCACCATGAGCAATGGGAATCTTTAATGCCTTATCAGCTTCAACCTTTGATGTGACTTTAGAATCTGTGTTTACAACCTTTAAGTGAACATTCTTACAGTTAAACTTTTGATTGTTGTTATGAAGTAGAGCGCCGGGAAGTAGACCAGCCTCACACAATATTTGAAAGCCATTACAAACTCCCATCAAGTAACCACCATTATTAGCGTGTTCTACAACTGATTTCATAATTGGAGAAAATCGTGCGATAGCACCAGATCTCAAATAGTCCCCATACGAAAACCCACCAGGCAAAACGATAAAATCACACCCCTGAAGGTCTTCAACTTTATGCCACAACTTAATTGTCTCTTGTCCCATAATTGTTTCAAGAACATGTATCATGTCATGATCACAATTTGAACCGGGAAATACTACTACACCAAATTTCATGAGCCAAATTTAATTCTTAATCCCGAAATCAACATCAATTAAATTCCAGATATATGATTATATATTAACGAACATATCAACAACACAAATATTATTTCCGACAACCACTTTCTTTTTGCAAATAAGAAGAAGTTGGTGAAATAAATAGAGAGAGGAATAGCAAGAAACAGGAAATACTTAATCGAGTACGATTGTGCTAAGAAGATGGAAGCCACTGAAAAAATAAAAAACCCAATTAGTACACTTAATATTCTTTTGGTATTTATACTACTACTCGACAGCCCTCTATAAAGCTTTCTGAAAGACATCACGGTCATAAAGAATAGTATAGCAATTGGTACATAGTATTGAGATTCGTTAATGTGAAATTGTTGTTTATGGTATATTGGATTCCACACAATATCAAACCAAAACCTTTCTATGCCTTCTATCCAAAAATAGTAACACAATAAAAATGCAAATGGGATAGCAACGCCAATTACACAGATTAATCGTTCTCTTAAATTGCTTCTACGAAGAAAAACTAAGCAATACATAATAAACATGGAGAAAATAATAGCTGGGAAATAAATGATAGAGGCTATTCCTATCAACACACTTGCATCAAATACATTTGGTAAAAAACCATCCTCCGTATCAATGTTAAACATTTTACTCAAGGCCAGAATTAAAAATAAGTTCGCAATAATTATTGGATTGAGATAGAGCATTGCCGGGAAACTACTCATAAGCACTACATACAAAAGAGCCGGTAAATATGAATTCTTGCTATATACTTTTTTTGACATCACAACCTTGTTTAATAAGATTGCTTCAATGAAAATCAAGAACATTGCTAGTACTCTTGATACATAAGAATTACTAAACAAGTTTTGAACCTGTTCGTACAAAAGCATATCAACAGAAATCGAATTGTATTCCACATTGATAAATGAAAAGACCCAAAATCCTATTACGAATACAGGCAATATGAATATTGCTCGATGATTGTCTGACTTAAAAAAATCAATTATCATAATAGAATTGCTGAGATAATATTTAAATTTATAACCAAATTACAATAACGACATTATTATGAGCTTGTTTACTGAAATCATGAATACCATAGGAGAATTAGCATTGGCATCTTTTGCACCTATTGATATGTTGGGAAACGCACCTAACGTGGCAATAATCATAGTAGGGTTTGCTTTATTGGTTATGTGGGTTGGCATCATGAGAAAATACACAGCTGAGGCAAAAAAGAATGGCACTATAGAATAAAGCCATATTTACTACTTCCATTTGATTCTTTAAAGATCAAATCCAATATCCTTTCTAAAATATTTTCCTTCGAATGATATCTTTTCAGAAACATGAAACGATTCTTTCAATGCAACATCGTGGTTTGAACCTAATGATGTAACAGCTATAACTCTGCCTCCATTAGTAAGCAATCTGCCATTGTCCTTTTTCGTACCTGCATGAAATATTAGGCTTTTAGCTGCATCGTTATCAACTCCTATAATTTCAATTCCTTTTTCATAAGATCCAGGATATCCACCCGAAACCAACATCACCGTTGTAGCCGAATCCGAAATGATTTCTAACTCCACATCATCCAACTTACCTTCACCTACTTCTATAAATAGTTTTAATAAGTCTGATTTAATTCTAGGAAGCACTACTTCTGTCTCAGGATCACCTAACCTCACATTGTACTCTATCACGAATGGATCATTCTCTACGATCATTAAACCAATAAATAGGAATCCTTTAAATGGGATGTCTTCTTCTTTTAATCCCTCCACTGATGGAATAACGATGCGCTCTTCTATTTTTTTTGATAGCTTATCGTCTAAGAAAGGAACCGGAGAAACTGCCCCCATTCCGCCTGTATTTAAACCTGTGTCTCCTTCTCCTATTCGCTTGTAATCTTTTGCCGATGGAAATATTTTATATCCACTCCCGTCGGTTAAGACAAAAACAGAAAGTTCAATCCCATCTAAATATTGATCAATAACTACTTTCTCACTGGCGTCTCCAAACTTTCTGCTTTCCAGCATTTCTCTTAGTTCGGCTTTAGCCTCCTCAAGATCATCTAAGATTAGCACACCCTTACCGGCTGCTAGTCCATCTGCTTTTAGCACATATGGAGCCGACATTGTTCCTAAAAACGCTATTCCCTCTTCAATGTTATCCGCTGTGAATCCTGCATAAGCTGCCGTTGGAATATCATGTCTTTTCATGAAATTTTTTGAATACTCCTTACTTCCTTCAAGCTGTGCACCCTCTTTTTGTGGACCAATTACATGAACATGCTTTATTGCATCATCGTCTAAAAAGAAGTCGTGAATACCATTAACAAGTGGGTCTTCTGGTCCTACAACCACCATCCCAATACTATTAGACAAAACAAATTGTTTGATCCGATCAAATTCTTCTACTTGAATATCCACATTGGTTCCATGTGCATCTGTACCCCCGTTACCTGGAGCAATAAAAAGATCTGACAGAAGAGGGCTTTGTGATAACTTCCATGCCAACGCATGTTCTCTACCACCCGAACCAAGTATTAATACATTCATTGAAATAATATTAGGATAAGGAGGCCATCAATTCATCCGAAAGCTCCATGTTATGAAATACATTCTGAACATCATCGTCTTCCTCTAAAGCATCGATCAAGCTCATTACTTTTTGTGCATTTTCAGCATCTACCTCCACTAACTCGCCAGCAATTCTTTCCACTTCAGAAGAATCAACTTCGGCACCAAGGTCTTCTAATTTACTTTGCATCTTGCCATAATCCTCAAGAGCTGTAGTAATATTAAATATTCCTTCTTCCAATTCTACTTCTTCCGCTCCAGCGTCAATAACTTCCATCATAAAGTCATCTTCCGTCCAATTACCTTGCTGCACTGCAAAAACTCCTTTTCGGCTAAACAGGTAATCGATAGAACCAGAGACACCCATGTTACCTCCTTGTTTTCCAAAAACCGCCCGTACATTACTTACCGTTCGGTTAATATTATCCGTTAAGCATTCTACAAATACCGCTATTCCACCTGCAGCATACCCTTCGTAAGTTGATTCTTGGTAGCTCGCAGAGTCTTTATCGGAAGCTTTACTAATGGCCCGATTTACAATATCCTTAGGCATGTTAACGCCTTTACCATTTTGAATAGCTAACCTTAATCTCGCATTTGCTTCTTGATCTGGGCCGCCTTCTTTTATCGCGATGTTAATTTCCTTAACGATTTTCGAAAATACTTTTGATCTCTTTGCATCCGTCGCGGCTTTCTTTCGCTTTATCGTTGCCCATTTACTATGTCCAGACATGGTTAATTCTCTTTAATTGTGTTCTACTGAAAGTAATAAAAATTTAATCGTTGAGCTTAAGAACCGCTAAAAATGCAGACTGCGGAACCTCTACATTACCAACTTGACGCATTCTTTTCTTTCCTTTCTTCTGCTTTTCCAAGAGTTTTCTTTTTCGAGAGATATCACCACCGTAGCATTTTGCAGTAACGTCTTTCCGTAAAGCTTTAACCGTTTCTCTGGAGATGACTTTAGCACCTAAAGAAGCTTGGATCGCAATATCAAACTGTTGACGAGGTATTAGTTCCTTCAATTTTGCACATACTTTTTTACCTATCCCGTATGCATTGTCTCTGTGAATTAAGATTGATAATGCATCTACCCCTTCTCCATTCAACAAAATATCCATCTTAACCAATTTAGATTCCTTGTATTCAATTGGGTAATAATCGAATGAAGCATATCCACGTGAAACCGATTTTAACTTATCATAAAAATCAAAGACGATTTCGCCAAGAGGCATAATGAAAGCCAACTCAACTCTATCGGCAGTTAAATAAACCTGATTCTGAAATTCTCCTCTTTTCTCAATGCAAAGGCTCATTATCGGACCAACGTAATCCACTTTAGTAATCACTTTAGCAGAAATATATGGTTCCTCAACTTTATCTAATATCCCTGGATCTGGCAAATCGGATGGGTTATTAACGATCACCTTTTCGCCTCTTGTAGTATATGCTATATAGGACACATTGGGAATTGTTGCAATTACCATCATATCGAATTCTCTTTCTAACCGCTCTTGAATTATATCCATATGGAGCATTCCAAGAAATCCACATCGAAAACCAAAACCTAATGCCATAGATGTTTCGTAATCGAAAGTTAACGAAGCATCGTTTAGCTGTAGTTTTTCCATAGACACTTTCAATTCTTCGTAATCATTACTATCAACAGGATAAATACCTGCGAATACCATTGGCTTAACATCTTCAAAACCATCAATTGCAAGTTCGCATTCTCGATCTCTATGCGTAATTGTATCTCCTACTTTAACTTCTTTCGCTTCTTTTATTCCTGAGATGATATACCCTACATCTCCAGCACTAACAAAAGGTCGTTTTTCTTGTTCTAGTTTTAAAACGCCTACCTCATCCGCAATATATTCTTTCCCTGTAGCAACAAATTTTACTCTATCTCCTTTTCTAATAACGCCATTCTCAACTTTAAAGTAAGCGATGATTCCTCTAAATGAATTGAAGACAGAATCAAAAATAAGGGCTTGTAATGGCTCATCTGGGCTTCCTTTTGGGGCAGGAACTCTATCAATAACCGCTTGCAAAATCGCTTCAACCCCCATGCCTGTTTTACCACTTGCAGGGATTACATCTTCCGCCTTACAACCAATTAAGTCTATAATTTGATCCGTTACCTCTTCTGGCATGGCAGCATCCATGTCCATTTTATTTAATATCGGAATGATCTCTAAATCATGATCAATCGCCAAATAAAGATTAGAAATCGTTTGAGCCTGAATTCCTTGCGTTGCATCTACTATAAGTAATGCACCTTCACAAGCAGCTATAGATCGAGACACTTCGTAAGAAAAATCAACGTGACCAGGAGTATCTATTAAATTGAATAAATATTCTACACCATCCTTTTTATAATTCATTTGGATGGCATGACTTTTAATTGTAATGCCTCTTTCTCTCTCCAAATCCATATTATCGAGAACCTGATTTTGACTGTCTCGCTCACTAACCGTTTTTGTTATTTCTAACAACCGATCGGCTAATGTGCTTTTCCCATGGTCGATATGGGCAATAATGCAAAAATTTCTGATGTTTTTCATATGTTGCAAAGCTACAGGTTTTGGCCCTATTTGTTCTAAAAACTAAGGCATAAAGAACAAAACAGATTGGCTTGTTTCTTAGGCATTTTCACTTTATTCTGTAACTTTGGTATATATGGGGCGTAATTTAAAATTAATGCACAAGCCAAAGCATAACATTTCTTATAAAGCAGGTCTTCTCCTAATAGGCTTTTTATTCTCTTTTGGAGTTGTAAAAGCCAATCATATCATGGAGCTCAGTTTGAGTTATACTCATGTTTCTGGAACATTATATGATATATCTGCGGTTGCTACTTTCGCATGTGAGTCTGAAGGAAATGCAGATCCCTTTTTAGTAGTTTACGATACTTCCAGTTGTACTGCTGGTTTAAACCCCATTATTCTTACTCAAGATAATATTGTTGTGAGAAATAGATCTTGTATTTCTGGTGTAACAACTTGTG
>JABSPR010000205.1 GCA_013214975.1 Flavobacteriales bacterium | reverse complement strand
CTCTTTTTCAAATACGTGATACTTTTTACCGTCCTAAACGCTAAATGCATACCAATTCTATGAATTCCTCCGCCATACATATTCTCTGTTTTATATAAAACATCTTTAGCTGAGGTGTCTGCAACGGCATTCATATTCCCATATAAGAATATGGGAAACAAAGACATCATGGTACAAATAAAAATAGGAAATTTCAACTTTAGTATTTACAGGATTCTATTCCATTTAACAACCATAACTTGAATGAGATTCAAACTATTACTAGTGAATTCTATATATTTATTACTACAAATAAATATACGGTAATCGCAGAAACAAGATACTATTTAAGATGGGATGTCGGAAGATGGCACTATTACGTGCCCATATGCTGGGCACCTATACGCAGACGAATGTCCACCGCCCCCACAGGAACTTAGCAACGTCAACGCTGAAATTGCAATTATTAGAGAAAATATTAGCTTTTTCATTTTTTATCTTCTACTCATCAAAATCATAATTACTTAATTTCGACACAGTGCATACACAAAGTTAATCTTTTAAACCTATTAAGCAAATAAGATCAACCTTTGAGAGATTTCCATCCAAGCTCCTTTTTTTGCGTAAAAAAAGGTTTATATTTTTCATATAAATGATATAATTAATAAATAATATGAAATTAAATGCAGGTTGGACAAAAATTCTAAAAACCGAATTAGACTCCGACTACTTTATTAGCTTGAGACAATATCTTAATGAAGAGAAAAAAACGACAATAATATACCCAGATTACGATTTGATCTTTGCCGCCTTTAATTACACTTCATTCGAAGACGTGAAAGTGGTGATAATCGGGCAAGACCCATACCATGGCCCCGGACAGGCTCATGGCTTATCTTTTTCTGTTCCGGATGGAATAAAAATACCCCCATCATTAAGAAACATATTCAAAGAGATAGAGTCTGACGTTGGTATTTCTCCCCCTATCTCAGGAAACTTAGAGAGATGGGCAAAGCAAGGGGTGTTACTGTTAAACTCGACCCTTACAGTTGAGGCCAATAAAGCAGGGTCACATCAAAAAAAAGGCTGGGAAACATTTACGGATGCTGTTATTACTAATCTATCCCATAAAAAACAGAATATTGTTTTTTTACTATGGGGCAGTTTTGCTCAAAACAAAGCCACATTGATTGATGCCAGCAAACACCGCATTCTTACAGCAGTACACCCATCCCCATTATCTGCGTATCGAGGATTCTTAGGTTGCCGACATTTTTCGAAAACAGATGAACTTTTAATAAAGAGTAACTTAAAGCCAATTAATTGGTAATCTTTGCTGACGACCTACGAAAATTGCAAAAAACACGTTTCGCTGTTTCAGATTCAAATTAGATGAAAGCATTCTTTATTTCTGTATTTCTAATTATAACTTGTTTGCATGTTTCTGCCCAAGGAAGTTACACGCTTCACATCGAAAAAATCGACTCTACTATAAATATCATTGAATTAAAAAATATAGAAACCAGCAAGGACGTATTTAATAATCCTAAACAACGCTTTGATCACCTTAAAACGATTCAAAAAGAACTTTTTTCAAGAGGCTATTTATCAGCCTATTTTGAAGAATTAAAAAGAGACAGTCTTAACCTAACTACTTCCCTATTTACTGGACACCAGTACAATCTCGCTAAATTGAACAAGGGGAATATCGAAGAAGAAGTATTAAGTAAGATTGGATTTCGAGATAAATTATACCTAAACAAACCATTTAACACTGAAGATATAAATAGCCTTCTTGAAAAAATCATTGAACAATATGAAAACAATGGATACCCCTTTGCATCTATTCAATTATCTAAGGTATCCTTTCATAGAGATACAATAATGGCTTCTCTTTTGGTGAGTAAAAACCTACAGGTTAATATCGATTCTATTACTATTAAGGGTGACGTGGATATTGAACCAATATACATACAACGTTATCTAGGCATTCAAACAAACGATCTTTATAATGAATCTAAGATCAAGAGTATCCAACGAAGGTTAGACGAATTACCTTTCATCCGTATTACAGATCCAGCGGTTGTTCGGTTTATGGAGGACAAAACAGAACTCATTCTTTATTTATCAGACAAAGATGCAAGCAAGTTTAATGGAATTATTGGCTTTTTACCGGATGCCAAAAAAGGAAAAACAACTATAACTGGAGATCTCTTTCTTAAGCTCCACAACAGCCTGGGGAAAGGAGAACTCATGGAATTGAATTGGAGATCTCTTCAACCACAAACCTCCGATTTGTCCGCAAAATTGAATTACCCTTTTCTATTCAAGACTCCCTTTGGAATCGATTTAAACTTCAAACTTTACAGGAAAGACACCCTTTTCATAAACACCAATTATCGTTTAGGAATAGAATACCTTTTAAGAGGAGGTAACTATTTTAACGTATTCTGGGATAGAAAAAAATCTTCTTTACTCTCTAAGCAATCATCAGAAATAAACAATGCACTATTCGCAAACACAGACTTCTCTTTGTACGGAATTGGTATTAAGAGAGAAAAACTCGATTACAAAATAAACCCAAGAAAAGGCTATTCATTGAATGGCGAAATAGGTGTTGGAATTAGAAAAGAAGATGGAATTAAAAATACGGACTCCACAAAAAGCAATTCCACTCAATTTAAAACAAAAGGAGAAATCAGATGGTTTTTACCTCTTTTTGAAAGAAGTACGATCATGCTCCGACTAAACGGAGGTTTACTTTCCAATAAAGCGAACTATGATAATGAACTCTATAGAATAGGGGGACTTAAAACATTCAGGGGATTTGATGAAGAATCCATATTGGCATCAACTTATTCAATATTTAGCATGGAGTATCGCGTACTTCTTGAGCAAAACTCAAATGCGTACCTATTTGTAGATATGGGCTGGTACGAATATTTCAGTGCAAACAGTGGCTCAGCCAGAGATACGCCGTATGGATTTGGAGCAGGCATTAACTTTCAAACTAAAGCAGGCATTTTTAGCGTTAACTATGCACTAGGCTCTCAAAAAAACAATCCTATTTTACTTAAATCTGCAAAGCTTCATTTTGGAATTGTTAATTATTTCTAGAGCCTAAATAATAAGTATTCACAATATTAAATTTCTATTTATGTTCGAATTCGCAATAATAGCCACTCTATTTATTCTGTTTCTATTAGTTATTGTTCTCATAATCCAACTTCAAAAAAAGTCAAACACTCTTCCTAACTCACAACAACTAATAATTGATCTGAATGAGAATTTGCGAAAAGAAATGGCAGAAATAAGAAAAAACGTGGAAGATGCTAGTACCTCCAGTCGAGAAAGTATGCAAAGCGAACTTTCAAAAATTAATGATGACATTAAATCATTTCAACAGTCGTCTACCGATAATTTACAGAAACAATTTACCACAAGCCACAAGATAATAAATGACGTAACTGAAAAACTCACTGAAATTCAGGGCACCAATAATCAAGTACTCGGATTTGCCGAGCAAATGAATAGTTTGGAAAACATACTTAAAAATCCGAAGCAAAGAGGAATACTAGGTGAGTACTTCCTGGAAGCTCTACTGAGTAATATCCTACAACCAAATCAATACGAACTCCAATACAAATTCTCGAATGGTGAAATAGTGGATTCTGTAATATTCTTTAATAATAAAATCATCCCAATAGATTCTAAATTCTCTTTAGAGAAATACAACCGCATGGTTCAAACAAATGATAAAACCACCAGAGAAGCACTCGAAAAAGAGTTCAAGAATGATGTGAAAAACAGAATCGATGAAACCTCAAAATACATCAGACCTGAAGAAGACACGACAGAATTCGCATTTATGTTTATTCCTGCTGAAGGCGTGTATTACAACCTTTTAGTGTACAACGTTGGCACTCTAGAAATGAATAGCCACGACCTTATTGAATATGCTTTCAAAAAAAGAGTGATTATAGTCTCTCCTACTTCTTTCTACGCATACCTCGAAACTGTATTGCAAGGTTTAAAAGCTCTCAAGTTTGAAGAATCTGTAAAGGAGATTATTAAACGAGTTGAGCTGCTAGGTAATCATCTTAATGGTTACGAAACATATCTCGATAAACTAGGGAAAAACCTTGGCACCACTGTAAACATGTACAATGAGGCTTCCAGAGAATTTAAAAAAATAGATAAAGACGTGGTCCGAATTACTGATGGGCGGGTTTCAAATAGCTATGAAACCAAAGCAATAAGCAAACCCGAAGACCCTTATAAAGATTGATTTAATGCATTTCAAATTGCTCTTTATTGTATTGTCTTTGTTCTGTATTGCAAACTGTACAGGACCAAAAAATATTAGCAACATAAATCTTTCTTATTTATACGAAGAAGGTTCTCTTATCCATCCCGAGTTTCAGGCATATCATATTTCCTCGATAAAATCCAGGCTATTTATCAAATTAAAATCAAATGAATTCCTTCATACTAAAGAGTTAAATGAGAAGAATTTCAGTGCTAAAATCAAGATTAAAATAGAAGTATTAAACTCATATGAATCTTCTGAAATAATTGACAGCTCAAGTATTTTCATAAAACATTTTGGAAGCAACGAAGACATTGAATCGATTATTGAGTCAATAGATTTTTCCGCCGCAATGAATGGAAGATATCTACTTCGAATTTCAATTTCTGACACTAAGAGAAGGCTTAATGCCAACTTTTACAAAAGCCTAAATAAGTATAACAAATATGAGTCAAACAACTTCCATGTCTCAAAAACAGCAAAGGGGGCAACAATATTCAACGATTTCATTAACTCCAATGAACCAATAGGAATTAAATATGAATACGAAAATACAGATACTCTATATATCAAAGAATATAAGCGCAAATTAGGCTTTGCATCACCCCCATTCAGCTTAAGTCCTATTAAGAAAAATTACCAAAACCCCGATACTTCCTATTTTATCCTTAAAAAAAGTTTAGAGTCATTTCAATACACAGCAACTAATTTTGGTCTATACCATTTCACGACAAAACGCGATACTATAGATGGCCTTACCTTATTTAATTTCACGAAAAACTTCCCGGAAATTTCGAACATTAGCGAAATGATTGAACCTCTGCGTTACATTACAACGAAAGAAGAGTTTCAAGAACTTAAAGGAAGTTTGGATAAGAAATTAGCCATGGATAACTTTTGGATTTCCCTTGGCAAAGATCCTTCTATATCCAAAACATTGATTAAACGATACTACAGAAGAGTTGAAAAATCTAATAAAGTATTTAGTGCTGAAATTGAAGGTTGGCGTACGGATAGAGGCTTACTCTATATTGTTTTGGGACCTCCAAAGGCAATATATCGTACTAACGATACCGAAACGTGGATTTATGGAGATGATCAAAATATAGAACCATTAAACTTTACCTTTGTTAAACATAAAAACAAGTTTACTAATAGCGACTACAAGCTTATTCGGAAACCGATTTATAAAAACATTTGGATGACGGCTACCAGTAGCTGGAGACAAGGAAGAGTATTTAATGCAAAATAAGAACAAATAGATGGATGATGATTTGATATATGGGTTTCACCCAGTCCTAGAAGCCTTAAACCAAGGAAAGGAGATTAATAAAATAATGATCCAAAAAGGTTTGCGTGGTCCGTTGTTCTCCGAACTAAATAAACGACTCAAAGAATCGGATGTTCAAATACAACATGTCCCTATTGAAAAACTGAATAGAGTAAGTAATAAGAATCACCAAGGAATCGTTGCTTTCCTATCACCTATCGAATATACTTCGCTCGATATGCTTTTACCAAGCATTTATGAAAAAGGTGAGACTCCCTTGTTTTTATTATTAGATCACATAACAGATGTTCGAAATTTTGGGGCAATATGCAGAACCGCTGAATGCGCAGGTGTTCACGGGATTATCATCCCAACGAAAGGAGGAGTTTTAATAAATGCTGACGCTGTGAAAGTATCTTCAGGAGCATTGCATAAAATACCTGTTTGCAGAACAAAAAGTATTGGTGAAGCTTTGCAATTCATGAAAGATAGTGGGATTCAAATTGTTTCCTGTACAGAACACTCCAAAGAGCCATACTTTAAGGCTGACTACACTATTCCAACTGCAATAGTTATGGGATCGGAAGAATCTGGGATTTCAAAAGAAGGGCTTGACGCCTCAGACCGCAAAGTCATGATACCAATGCTTGGCGATATAGAATCCCTAAATGTCTCTGTTGCAGCAGGTATTATTTTATTTGAATCTGTTAAACAAAGATCCTAGTTACTAACCTTTTAAAAGGTTGAAATTACATTACTATAAGCCCCACTAAATAAGCACAACTAGTCTCTTTCAAGCTTAAAATCAACTACTTTTGCATCCCTTTTGTAATGGACAAGATGCTCAGAATTTTATCAATTGTATTCTCTAATTTCTTTGCTTGGCGCCAAAAGCACATTAAGCATAGACATTTTGTTCTAATCTTAAGTGCAATTGTCGGTGTATTATCTGGACTAGTAGCCATTTTTATAAGGAATGCCGTACACTTGGTGGAATGGCTTCTTAAAAGAAACTTCATTAACGACTATCATAACTACCTCTTCTTTATATACCCATTGATAGGTATTCTTCTCACAATTATTATTGTAAAATATTTATTGAGATCGCCAGTTGAGCATGGAATACCAAATGCACTTCATGCCATATCACAAAGAAATAGTAAGATTAAGAAGAAGAGCATGTACTCCTCAATTCTTACAAGTGTACTTACTGTTGGCTTTGGAGGATCTGTAGGATTAGAGGGCCCCACTGTTGGAACGAGTACAGCAATTGGATCTAATCTTGGTCAGTGGGCCCGATTAAACTACAAGACTAAAACACTTCTAATTGGCTGCGCAGCTTCCGGGGCATTGGCTTCCATATTTCAGGCGCCCATTGCTGCAATTGTGTTCGCAATTGAAGTTATGATGTTAGACTTAACCATGTCTTCGATGATTCCTTTATTGGTGGCTTCTGTAAGCGCCGCACTTACTTCAACGTTAATTGAAGGCGATCGCTTACTATTTAAATTTCCAATGGAGAAATTTACAGCAATGGATCTACCATTTTATATTCTTTTAGGCATTGGTACTGGCATATGCTCTATCTACTTCACAAAGACCTTTCTCTACATCCATAAATTATTCGATAATCAAAAGGACATCTTCTTAAGAGCAATAATAGGAGGTAGTTTACTAGGAATATTAATCTTCTTCATCCCTCCCCTCTACGGGGAAGGATATGACACAATTAATTCCATTATCGAAGGTCGATATACGGATATTTTTGAGTTCAGTGTTTTCTATGGATTTAAGGATAATATTTTCCTTGTTCTCGTATTCCTATTTATGATAGTATTTTTCAAAACTATAGCAACTAGTTTAACATTTGGCGCAGGTGGTGTTGGTGGAATATTTGCCCCTTCCCTCTTCATGGGTAGCACAGTGGGATTTACTTGTGCGAAAATGTATAACTCATTTGGGTTCAATCAGCTTTCTGAAAGTAATTTCACATTAGTCGGAATGGCAGGTGTAATGGCAGGAGTACTTCACGCCCCACTTACAGCAATATTTCTAATTGCAGAAATTACAGGTGGATATGAACTGTTTATTCCCCTCATGGTTTGTGCGTCCATCGCTTACCTCACAGTAAAAATCACGGTTCCTCATTCTGTATATACGATGCAACTTGCAGAACGCGGTGAACTCATAACACACGATAAAGATCAAGCAGTATTAAGCTTAATGAACTTAGAAGCAGAAATAGAAAGAGATTTCCAAACCGTAAGTGCCGACATGAAACTTGGTGAACTAATACATGTAATCGCAGAATCGGACAGAAATATCTATCCGGTTTTAGATAATGACCTGGCTCTAATAGGATTAGTAAGATTGAATAAGATTAGAAATATCATGTTCAAATCAGAACTCCATGAAACCACCTTTGTTCACGAGGTAATGTCGCCGATTGAAGATTCTGTGGGACTCCATGAAAACATGGATAATGTAATGCGTAAGTTCGACAAAATAGAGATTTGGAATCTACCAGTAATAGCAGATGGAAAGTACGTAGGGTTCGTTTCTAAATCGAAACTATTTACCGCTTACAGAAAATTACTCAAAGAGTTCTACGAGGAGTAGATAAGTACTAATTTTTAAGCCTAAATAGTATTTAGTTAATTCACAATGAAAATATTAGTCATCGGCTTCTTACTTATTACCAGCTCACAGCTTATCATGGCTAGCGCAAATGATGATAAGATAACACATACACCTTATGCAGGGTTTTCATTTTCTCATTTCAAAAATAATATTGGAAATTATTCTGATACGTTTCAAAAGAAAACTAGAACAGGTATCACTTTGGGATGGAGAATAAAATATAACATTTCTAAATCGCTCGGGGTTGAAACTGGGTTAGGCTATAACTCAAAAGGAGGAGGTTATAAAAAACACGCTCTAACTGTTCAAACTATGGAAGGAGAAAAAATTGAATACGACTTAATAAGAAACTTTAGGCTGGAGTATGTAGAGCTACCCTTTTTGTTAGATATCAATTTATCCAGATTAATAATGGGCCGTTCCGCTACTAGCTTCCTACATATAAGTAGCGGAGTTTCTTTCGGAATCAATACTGGGTCATCAGTGAGGTATAATAGCGTAAGTTCTCGCTCTGCAGGTGGCCCATGGGTGGATGTAAGTAATAATTTCACAATTTCTAAATTCAATTATGCCACAAAAAAGATTACCAATTTCTTACTTGAAGCTTCTTTACACTTTGTTTCCCAAAAAGACATCCCTGGCTACTTAATCGTTAGATACAATAAGTCTTTAAATGATGTATATTCTGTAACTATGATGGATGGAAATAATTTTAAAACCAAGATGGCAACCATTACTATTGGATATGGCCTTAAATTTTAATATTACTTCCCACATGGTGTCTATTCGTTGGATTGTAACTACAATAATGCTAACAGTAGCACAAATAAGTTTCGCACAATTAAACCTTACTCTCGAAAATATCTATTTTCCAGACACTAACATTTATAAAGTTCGTGTAACGGAGCTAGGTGAGGTAATTGTAATTACCGGGATTAATCAAAATGAAGCTTTTATTATTAATGAAAATGATGACATTATTTCATTGCAACCCAACCTGTCTTATTGGGGAGGAGACACCCTTACATCCTGTACAATAATTTCGGATACTCTCGCATTCCTGGGCACAAAAAATAATTACTTACTGAAAATACAAAACGATACTATTATACAGTTAAATGAGCCAAACGGAATTTTACATCCTCACATCAACTCAGTCTCTCTTTCTAATATTCCATATTCGACTCTCGTTATAACATCTCCTGATACAATATTAGAGAGCAATGATTTAGTCAGCTTCACAAGAAATAGTCAACTCCCAGATGGAGGAGATTTTGAAATTTATGGTAATTATTCTTCAGGCATGTTATTTGGGTTTTCAAATTACAACAATGACATCTGTCAAATTTCAAACTCATCCGTAATGGCAAGAGGGCAATATTATTATGGTAGTGGTTGGCTAGGAAAAATGTACGACGATAGCCTTTCTATTAAAATAAATACCTGTAAATTATTACCATATTCTACAACATCTACGTATTCTGCGGTAGCACTTTCTGCAACAAACAATGGCCTTCATAAAAGAAATATTTATTTTAATTCTTGCGCGTTTACATCTAGTTTAGAAGGACACAATGTTACTTCTCTTTCATTCTTTCCTAGTGACAATACATTATATTCCAATGAAGAAAAATATCTATTCGCTGGCACAGACAATGGATTATTTTATGCCGATAGTGTTTCACGCAATTCATTAGACAACTTCTCATTACTTGCAATTACAAATAATTTAAGTATAAATGATATTGTGACATCTACCTGTTCTACAACTTTATGGTGCGCAACAGATAGCGGACTTTATAAATACTCTATCTCTGGCTGGACAAGAAACTCCATTTCTCCCATTTCCCAATGGGATACCTTACACTACATGTGCACTGGAGATTCTATCCAGCTAAACGGAATGTATAATGATGATTATAACTATCAATGGATTAGAAATGATACAATTTTAACAGATGAAACCAATGTTTTTACTTATGCAACTCAACCAGGGGTCTATAAGAAAGTCTACAGTGATTGTCATGCTACTGACACCATTTCTACAACTATTCTATGGAGCAATATTCCTAATATTTCGTTTGCTTCCTCCGATACGTTAACCAAGTGTCGAGGTGGTTATCAGTCTTTTAACTTAGTAAATTCCACCCCTGAATTTCAAGCCTCAATAAATTGGTACTTAAACAATGAATTAGTTAATAGTACTAGCTCTTTTTTTCCAGAAAAATCAGGTTACTACAAATGTGAGATCATTTCTTGCTCTGGCTTCTCTCAATTTCTTAATGATTCAATATATGCACAAATAGATACAGTGGAAACACCGAAATTTCTATTTTCTGGTGATCTTGCATGTTTCGGGGATACCATTTTTTTAGAAGACACAGAAAACACCGTAAATATTGATTGGTCATATTCATACCCACAAGTTGGAAACTTTCCATTTTTGGTTGTCAAGACATTAAGCTATAATAATATTCCCAAAAAAGTGACATATCAAAACGACTTGGGCTGCTCTGCGTTTTCGAATACGCCAATATTTGAAATAAGCGAAGTGCCTGAATATACTACCACTTCTAGATACGATTCGTATTGCTACGGAGATTCAATGCTCGCATATGTATACAATCTTGGAAGCAATTCATTTATATGGAAAGATGGATACGCAGAAGATAGAAGATACCTTAAAGATTCAATACCTGTATATTTTGAAGTATCGAACGAATCCTGCACCCTAAAATCATATTTCTCAATGAACTTTTCTAATGGAGAAAAGCTTCTTCTAAACGAATTCGACACTATTGTACGACCAGGGCAAGAAACATTAATTAGTATTGCTTCCGGCTATGATGACATTATGTGGCAGCAAGTCGATGGCGGGTACCCTGATAAACCTAATACAAACAAGGACTATTACTTTATAGAAATTGCTGAGGGCACTTATCCCATCAATATTTATATAGAAGATGGCAAATGTGAATACAATTATGAAATTGAAATTCGAGTAACTGATTCCCAAGAAGACCGATTGACACTTTATCCTAATCCAATAATTAATAGCATTCTATATATCCGACTAATTGATGCTTCAATAAATCTAGATTTAAATATTTATGATTTAAATGGAAATCTTGTTTTTACAGATCAGCAAACAGAAAACATCAAATCAGAATTTTATCAGTTTAATTTGAGCAGCTTGTCTTCAGGCATGTATTATGTCAATGTAATATCTGATCATTTATCTGAGACAATAAAAGTGGTATTGTTAAACCAAGATCCGTACGAGAAGTAGTTATACTCTATTACAAGATAGTGCTCCAGAAGGACAAGCTAAAACTACCTCTTCTATTTAGTCACTAGATGCCTCATCCATTTTAATCCAAGGATGCTCTTTGGGTCTGAACACATCGGATAAGCGTCGAACACAATTCGCTGAGTGTGTACACTTGTCTTTATCCCATCTTACCTCTAGCTCACCGTTTGAATATTTCATACTTCAAAATAACTAATTGGCAATTGCTCCAGTTCCGTATAATTGCTTGCTGTGCTTAATGGATGGCGATTCAATCAATTCTCCTAAGCCAAGTTTATCCCATTTTTCATCAATAGCTTTAATAGTTGCTTCATCGGAGCAAACTACATTTGGCCAATCTCGTTGAAAATTATCTAACTCCTTTGTTTTACGAGTACCATCAAATCCTACATGAGATATAGAATTTAAATCTTTTGATTTGACAAAACACCCATCCCGCTTTGGATCCAGATTATTAGTAAATCTCCATACAACATCCTGAACCTCACCAAGATCCAACACGTGATCCACATACAAGATTACTTTAATTGTACTAAAATCATCTCTCTCGAAAAGAGCTTTATTCAACTCTTCGATATGATTAGGTCTGTTCTTCTCAACAGATACTAGGGCTATAGAAATACCTAGATTGATTAAATCGTTTGACATATCCGTAATATCCGAGAACTCACTTTTGATTTTGTTTATATCAATCGCTTTCGGAGCTACTACAGGAAGTGTATCTGACCTTAACTCTTCTGTCATCTTTGTTGTGGCATCAATACACATTTTACCCCCAAAGGCAAATTTAGAACATGCATGATCTAGCACATCCATAGGACCAGCACTAACGTATATATCACTTTCTGGATCTACTTTTTTCGTTAGTATTCTTGCGACGTCCAGGTAATTATGAATATCCACATCCCCATCAACTACTACAAGTATTTTATTGAACATCATTTGTCCTGCCCCCCACATCGCACTCATCACCTTTTGGGCATGACCAGCAAACTCTTTATTAATCTTTACTATCGTGAGATTATGAAACACTCCTTCAATTGGTAATTCCATGTCAACAATCTCTGGAAGCATAGTCAACTTTATTGGTGCTAAAAAGAACCTTTCTGTCGCTTTCCCAATCCAAGCATCTTCTTGTGGTGGAATACCAACAATAGTAGAAGGATAAATTGCATTCTTTTTATGCGTGATACAAGTAACATGAAACCTTGGGTACCAATCTGCCAGCGAGTAATATCCAGTATGATCCCCAAATGGCCCCTCCCATATTAACTCATCATCAGGCTCTACATATCCTTCAATAACAATATCACAATCTGCAGGAACATATATGTCTTGGGTCTTACATTTTACCAGCTCAACCTTCTGCTTTCTTAAAAAACCAGCAAGCATATACTCGTCCACATTAGGAGGCATAGGCGCAGTAGCAGCATACGTGTATGCCGGATCACCTCCTAGAGAAACAGCTACAGGCATTCTTTTTCCAAGCTTTTTATACGAATTAAAATGACTAGCAGAATCTTTGTGCTTGTGCCAATGCATAGCTGTTAGGTTACCCTCCATCACTTGCATTCTATACATTCCAATATTTCGAATTTTGGTTTCAGGATCCATTGTATGGACTACGGGAAACGTTAGAAAAGCTCCTCCATCTTCCGGCCAACATTTCATTACTGGCAGAATGGATAAATCAGGATTCTTGATTACAACTTCTTGGCACTCTCCTGTTCTATTTGTGGTTTTAGGCATCCAAGATGCCATTGCACCAAGTTTAGGTAAGAGTTTTATCTTATCTAGAATACTTTCTTTCGGCGCAACCAGTTCTTTAAAAACACTCTCGAGTTCAGCTCCAACATCATCTAGATCATTAACCCCTAAAGCAAGACATATTCTTTTGTAGGAACCCAAAGAATTTATAAGAATCGGAAAATCAGTTCCGTTATTCTCGAATAGTAAAGCCTTGTTGCGATCAGGAGTTTTAGATATCCGATCTACTACTTCTGTGATCTCTAAATTCGGATCAACGAATTCTTTAATGCGAATTAACTCTCCTGATTTTTCGAGTATTTGAACAAACTCTGCAAGATTTCTGAATGCCATAATAATACTGTTTAGACAATCAAATATACTACAAGATAAAGGCTAAAAAACTTATACTGGCTGACCTTCGAATTTTTTCCTAAGAAGTTCAGTTGTTGTGGAACCTGGACGTTCTATAGATAACCCTAGAGCTCTGTCCCATATCAATTGTGCTAAAACACCTAAGGATCTAGATACACCAAACATAACTGTATAGAACTCATATTCATCCATTCCATAATGAAGAAGTAACGCACCTGAATGAGCATCGACATTCGGCCATGGGTTTTTTACTTTGCCCAGACCTCCTAATACTTCAGGAACAACTTCGTACATACTATGAACGATATCTATAATATCATCTTGCTCTATGTAATCATTAGCAAAATCCCATTGCGCTGTAAATCGTGGATCCGTCTTTCTCAAAACAGCGTGTCCATATCCCGGAACAACTTTACCATCTGCTAATGTTCTTTCCACATATGCTTTAATTTCCTCTTTTGAAATCTGCCCGCCACCTAATTCAGCTTGAAGGTCAAGAATCCATCTTACAACTTCCTGATTAGCCAATCCGTGTAACGGTCCGGCCAAGCCACTCATTGATGCAGCAAACGATTGATAAGCGTCACCTAATGCTGAACCAATTAAATGATTTGCATGCGCTGATACGTTACCACCTTCATGATCCGAATGGATAGTAAGATAAATCCGCATAAGCTTTTTGAAATCATCTGAGTCATAACCTAGCATATGTGCAAAGTTAGCACCCCAATCCAATCTTGGGTCTGGCTCAATATGCACATCATTCTTGTATGTTCTTCTGTAAATATAGGCAGCCACACGAGGTAATCTTGCAATAAGATTCATCACATCTTCATAGGTAGAATCCCAGTATTCCTTCTTATTTACTCCCCTTTTATATTCTTTTGCAAAAACTGATTCATTCTGCAATGCCATGATAGCAATTGAGAATTGAGTCATTGGGTGTGTAGATTTAGGCAAACTATCTAATACTGTAAAAACGTGCGTAGGTACTACCGATCTAATTGCCCAGTTACGTGTAAGACCAACAACATCATCTTCAGTAGGTAACTCACCGATAAGCATTAAATAGAATATCCCTTCTGGAAGTGGCTCTTTACCACCTGGTGCCTTAGGGAGTAATTCTCTTAACTCAGGAATTGAATACCCTCTAAATCGAATTCCCTCTTCTGGATCAAGTTTAGAAGTTTCTGTAACTAACCCCAACATACCCCTCATGCCACCATACACTTGCGCCATGGTGATCTCTCCTACTTTCTCGTGGCCGTGATCTTTTACAAATTGTTTAACTTCATCGGCCATCGGTAATGCGATGGTTGCAAACTTTTTCTTTAGGGTTTCCATTCTTTAATTGATGTTATGAAATAAGTCTAATGACTTAACTCCAAATTTTTCTGTTACAAATAATCGTAATAGATATATACTAGATAAAAGGGAATCGGGTTCCCAAAAATTCTGCGGTGTTACCCAACTGCTCTTCTATTCTCAACAATTGGTTGTATTTGGCGATTCTATCAGATCTAGAAGCAGATCCGGTTTTAATCTGACCAGTATTTAACGCTACAGCCAAATCAGCAATCGTAGTATCTTCTGTTTCACCCGACCGGTGGCTCATAACGGCTGTATAAGAGTTATTATTAGCTAGCTTCACCGCGTTTATAGTCTCCGACAAAGTTCCAATTTGGTTTACTTTAACTAAAATCGAATTTGCAATACCTTCATCAATTCCTCTCTTAAGTCTCTCAGTATTAGTAACGAATAAATCATCACCAACTAACTGAACTTTATCCCCCAATTTTTCAGTAAGCATTTTCCAACCATCCCAGTCATTCTCATCCAAACCATCTTCGATAGATACAATCGGATACTTATCCGCAAGGTCTTTCCAGAATCCAACCATATCAGAAGAATTCAATTCATCTCCACTCGACTTTTTGAATTCATATACTTGCTTCTCTTTATTATAGAACTCGGAGCTAGCTGCATCAATAGAAACAAAAATATCTTCGCCTGGCTTATAACCCGCCTTTTCAATGGCAATCATAATTGTATCCAATGCCTCGTAGTTTGAACCTAAGTTAGGAGCGAAACCACCTTCATCACCCACATTCGTGGCCATTCCTTTGCCCTTTAAAACATCTTTCAAGGCATGAAAAACTTCAACACCCATTCTCAATGACTCTCTAAAGCTCGTTGCCTTAATTGGCATTATCATGAACTCTTGGATATCCATACTGTTATCAGCATGAGATCCACCGTTGATTATGTTCATCATTGGAACAGGAAGAGTAACTGAATTCAACCCACCAACATATCTGTATAGAGGCAATTTAGCTTCATCTGCAGCCGCTTTAGCACAAGCCAATGAAACACCCAATATCGCATTTGCTCCTAAATTCGCCTTATTCGGAGTACCATCAATATCTATCATGGCCATATCAATACCTTCTTGATCGAAAATATTCATTCCGTTAAGCTCGCTATTTAAAACGCTGTTCACATTTTGAACTGCCTTCTGAACTCCTTTACCCAAGTAAACCTGAGAGTCTTTATCTCTAAGTTCTACTGCTTCGTGCTCTCCTGTCGAGGCTCCTGATGGAACTGCTGCTCTTCCGAAAATTCCATTTGATGTGATTACATCTACCTCGACTGTGGGGTTACCTCTAGAATCTAGAATTTGTCGAGCATATATTTGAGCTATTGATGTCATTTACTATTTGATATTAATTAATTATTGAGCTTCCGTTAGCTCACCGTTGATATTCTTTACACTGGCCATGTTTTCTACAAATTCATCGAATAGGTATCTCGAATCGTTTGGACCCGCAGAAGACTCCGGATGAAATTGAACAGAAAATACATTTTTATTTTTCAAACGAATCCCTGCCAATGTGCCATCATTTAAATGCTGATGTGTCATTATTATGTTTTCGTTTTCCTTTAATGAATCAATATCCACCACAAAGCCGTGATTCTGAGATGTTACTTCACATTTACCCGTAGCCAAATTCTTTATTGGATGATTTACTCCTCTATGGCCATTATGCATTTTAAAGGTTTTTAAACCGCACGCAATAGCTAGCACTTGATGCCCAAGACAGATTCCAAATACTGCTTTACCACTTTCTTTTAATTCTTTTACTGTCTCTATAACATTCGTCATTACCGATGGATCTCCAGGACCATTCGTTAACATATAGCCATCTGGTTTAAAAGCCTTCATTTCTTCAAATGTTGAGTCCACAGGAAACACCTTTAAATAACACCCTCTATCAACCAAACACCTAAGAATGTTTTTCTTAACTCCTAAATCTAACACTGCAACTTTAAACTTCGACTCTGGCGAACCTAATTCAAAGACTTCCTTCGTAGTTACTTTTGAAGATAATTCAAGCCCATGCATAGATGGAACTTCTGCCAGTATTACTTTTAGCTTTTCAACATCTAATTCTTCCGATGAGATAATAGCATTCATAGCCCCTTTGTTTCTAATATGTCTTACAATTGCTCTTGTATCAACATCTGAAATACCAACTTTATTTTGTGCCTCAAAATCATCTTGTAATGAGCTAACCTTATCGTTATATCGAGAATATGTAGAAGAGAATTTCTTACATACAAGACCTGCAATTTTAATAGATTCCGATTCTACTTCATCTTCATGCACTCCATAGTTTCCTATATGAGAAGTTGTGGTAACCATTATCTGACCATAGTAAGAAGGATCTGTAAATATCTCTTGATATCCTGTCATTCCAGTATTAAAGCAAATCTCACCTGCAACAGCACCTCTAGCACCAACTGCTTTACCCTCGTAAAAGGTTCCGTCTTCTAATAATAAAATCGCTGGTTTCCCGCTACTGTACTTCATTTTGCCCAATTAACTTCATAAAAAAAAGGATAGTGCAAAAATACTCTATCCTTCTTTAAATAACTTAAAATGTAAGTCAAATCTTACTCTGCCTTATCAAATTTATTTCGCTTCTGATTCGTCCGTAGAATCCTCTTCCGAAGGATTTGAATCCTCAGCTGATTCCTCCTTAGGAGTTTCTTCTGCAGGAGCCTCATCAACTACAACTTCTTCAGTAGATACTTCTACCGCTGGTGTAACTTTTTCAGTTGTTTCAGCAACAGCTTCAGGGGCCTTATCTTCTACAATAATCTTTGCATCCTCAATAGCTGATGCATCAGCAGATCCTTCTAAATATCCAGCACCTTCCTCTTCCTTCTTCTTACCTCTTCGGGTTCTTTTCTTGGTTTTAGAAGCAGATGAATCCTTCAACATGTTTTCGTTGTAATCAACCAACTCAATCAAACACATATCAGCATTATCACCTAACCTATTCCCCGTCTTAAGAATTCTAGTGTATCCTCCTGGACGGTCACTAACCTTAACTGCTACATCTCTAAATAATTCAGATACTGCATTCTTATCTCTTAAGTAACTAAATACCACACGTCTTGAATGAGTAGAATCGTTTTTCGATTTAGTAATCAACGGTTCTACAAACATTCTCAATGCCTTTGCCTTTGCTACAGTAGTTGTTATTCTCTTATGTTCTATAAGTGAACAAGCCATGTTAGCTAGCATTGCTTTTCTATGCGGTGCTTTTCTGCTTAAGTGATTAAAGCTTTTCTTGTGTCTCATTTCTAACGTTTATTATTCCTTTCTATTCTTACTCGTCTAACTTGTATTTTGTTAGATCCATTCCGAATGTCAATTCCTTGATCTCAACTAATTCATCCAATTCAGTAAGAGATTTCTTTCCAAAGTTTCTGAATTTCAACAAATCATTTTTATTAAACTTAACCAGGTCTCCTAATGTATCTACATCAGCCGCTTTTAAACAGTTTAAAGCTCTTACAGAAAGATCCATATCTACCAATCTCGTTTTAAGCAACTGTCTCATGTGCAACGAAGACTCATCAAATTGTTCAACATCTGAAACATCACTTGCATCCATTGTTATTTTCTCATCAGAAAATAACATAAAGTGGTGAATCAAAATCTTTGCAGCTTCCTTTAATGCTTCTTTAGGATGAATTGATCCATCAGTATCAATATCAAAGATTAATTTTTCATAATCAGTCTTTTGCTCGACTCTAAAGTTTTCAACCGAATACTGTACATTCTTCACTGGAGTATAAATCGCATCAATCGCAATAGTTCCTACTGGACCATCCACAACTTTATTCTCTTCGGCAGTAACATATCCTCTACCTTTCCCAATTACTAAATCAATATTCAATTTAACACTAGTATCCATATCACAGATTATCAAATCTGGATTTAACACTTGGAATCCTGACGTAAACTTACCAATATCTCCAGCAGTCAAAGCCTTTTGACCACTAACTGATACAGTTAGTTTTTCACCATCTGCATTATCAATTTGTTTCTTAAACCTGATTTGTTTTAGGTTCATTACTATTTCAGTAACATCCTGAACAACACCTTTAATTGTAGAAAACTCATGATCCACTCCATCAATTTTCATTGTTGTAAGTGCATATCCTTCTAAAGAAGAAAGCAGAATTCTACGCAATGCGTTTCCAATTGTGATACCATAACCAGGCTCTAAAGGTCTAAATTCGAACTGACCGTTAATCTCAGTCGAGTTATTCATGATCACTTTATCCGGTTTTTGAAAATCTAAAATTGCCATTGTTTAAAGTTTTAATTTTATTGTTAATGCTTATTATTTCGAATACAATTCCACGATCAAACTCTCTTCAATCGCTTCAGGAATTACCTCTCTTTCTGGTATTTCTAAATAAGTTCCACTTAAATCCTCAAGATTCCACTGTAACCATGGATATACAGTTGTGTTATTAGCTAGAGACTCTCTTATAGCACTCATTCCTTTAGACTTCTCTCTAACAGAAACAACGTCACCTACTTTTAAAGCATAAGAAGCAATATTTACAACTTGACCGTTAACAGTAATGTGTCTATGCGATACCAATTGACGTGCAGCGCTACGCGTTGAAGCAATACCTAATCGATATACAGTGTTATCTAATCTTAACTCACAATATTGTAATAAGATCTCACCTGTAATACCCTTTGCTCTTGAAGCTTTATCAAAAAGATTCGCAAATTGTTTTTCTAAAATACCATACATGTATTTAGCTTTTTGCTTTTCTCTTAACTGAAGTGCATACTCAGATTGCTTATTCCTTCTATTCTTATTTGGACCATGTTGTCCAGGAGGATAATTCTTTTTTTCAAGGTACTTATCCTCACCAAATATAGGTTCCTGAAACTTACGAGCGATCCTGCTCTTTGGTCCTGTATATCTTGCCATAACTCTTTAATTAATCAATCTTAAATTATACCCTTCGTCTCTTCGGTGGTCTACAGCCATTATGAGGCATAGGTGTAACGTCTACTATTTCTGTTATTTCAATCCCACTATTGTGAATTGTTCTAATCGCAGAATCTCTCCCAGAACCAGGTCCTTTAACATAAACCTTAGCTCTTCTCATACCAGCATCGTGTGCAACTTTAGTACAGTCTTCTGCTGCAACTTGTGCTGCGTATGGGGTGTTTTTTTTAGATCCCCTAAAACCCATTTTACCCGCAGACGACCATGAGATCACTTGCCCCTCAGTATTACAAAGCGAGATAATAATATTATTGAAAGTCGCTTTAATGTGAACATGTCCTGTGGACTCCACATTTACTTTTCTTTTTTTAGTAGTGCTTTTAGCCATAACTTATTTATTTAGTTACTTTCTTTTTATTAGCGATTGTCTTTCTTCTCCCCTTTCTTGTTCTAGAGTTATTCTTAGTTCTTTGACCTCTCAAAGGAAGACCTGTTCTATGTCTAATACCTCTGTAGCAACCAATATCAACAAGACGCTTAATATTAAGTTGAATCTCAGATCTAAGCGTACCTTCTACCTTATAGCTATCACCGATGATCTTTCTAATCTTATTTAACTGATCATCATCCCAGTCTTCACACTTGACGTTGACATCTATTCCAGCCTCTTCGAGAATCCTCTGAGCACTTCTTTTACCAATACCGTAAACATAGGTTAATCCGATTTCTCCTCGTTTTTTACTCGGTAAGTCTATTCCAGCAATTCTTGCCATATTCCAATAGTTAAATTATTAATTACCCTTGTCTTTGCTTAAACCGTGGGTTCTTTTTATTGATTACATATAATCGGCCCTTTCTTCTTACAATCTTGCAATCGACGCTTCTTTTCTTTACTGATGCTCGTACTTTCATAGCTTTATTTATATCTAAAAGTTATCCTGCCTTTTGATAAATCATAAGGAGACATCTCTAATTTCACTTTATCACCAGGTAACAATTTAATGTAATGCATTCTCATCTTACCTGATATATGAGCAGTTATACTATGACCATTTTCAAGTTCCACACGGAAGATCGCATTTGCTAATGCTTCCATGATGGTTCCATCTTGTGATATCGATAATTGCTTTGCCATACTTAAAACTCTCTATTCTTCTTTTTTAATACCTCTTCTATATACTTAAAAGTCGATAAAACATCTGGTTCCCCATTTCTTATTGCCAAGCTGTGCTCAAAATGTGCTGAAGCTTGATTATCCTTTGTTTGAATAGTCCATCCATCATTCTTTTGAATGATCTCTTTCTTACCCATATTGATCATTGGTTCAATTGCAATTACCAAACCTTTTTGAAGTTTGATGCCTTTCCCTTGTTTCCCATAATTTGGAACTTCAGGACCTTCATGCAGATTTCTCCCCAATCCGTGACCAACCAATTCTCTAACCACTGAATAACCTTTTTGCTCAACATAGTTTTGAATAGCATGTCCGATATCTCCTACTCGTCCACCTACAATTGCCTTTTCCAAACCCTTATACAATGATTCTTTT
>JABSPR010000204.1 GCA_013214975.1 Flavobacteriales bacterium | reverse complement strand
GCTAACTCCCAAATTGAAGCATATGGTACACAGAGAGAACTTAGTACAAAAAATATTTTAGAAATTGTTGATAATGAGAAAAAGAAAATATCAGCCCACCTGCACGATCATATTGGCCAAATACTAACTTCTGCAAAATTAAACTTTGAACAAATTACTACATTGATTAGTAGGAATAATGAAAGCATTAAATTAACGGAGAATATGAGCCTACTACTTGAAGAAGCTTATATTGAAGTAAAAGACTTGTCTTACAACATAGTTTCCCGAAAAATGTTAGAACACGGGCTCCATAAAGCAATTTTAGATTTCATTACACGCCTTGAGATAATAGTTGACATTAAGTATCAACTGTTATTTAAATGTGATGAATCTCACATTAACCCATTCATTAAATCAGAGATTTTTGCTATTGTACAAGAAGCAAATAATAATATTATCAAATATGCTTTAGCTAAAAATGTTAATATTCAGATAATTGAAGGCAATGATGAGCTTAATGTTACAATTGAAGATGATGGTATTGGTTTTGATGTTGATAGTGCAATAAGTAGTACTCCTGATGGCTTAGGTTTAAAGAATATTCAAATTAGAGCAGAGTGGCTAAAAGGTTCTTTTGCAGTTGAGTCTCAACTAGGAAAGGGTACAATAATAATAGCAGTAATTCCTTTGATACCTGATATTTAACGAAATCCATTTTCTAGAGCATACCTAACCAATTCGGCTGTGTTTTTAAGGCTCAATTTGGTTAAGATGTTTTTCCTGTGCGTTTTTACAGTAAATAAGCTAATATGGAGGCGTTCAGATATTTCTAAAGATTGCTTGCCTTTGGCTATTAGGGTTAATACCTCTTTTTCTCTTTCTGTTATTACAGACAATGGGCTATCAAATTTTTCCGCATGAGATAAGAGCAGTTTAATCGTGTTTTGATCTAGGTACCTACCCTCACTCATAACAGTTTGAATGGCATTTATCAACTCTTCTTTACCATAATTTTTGTAGATATATCCAGCTCCTCCAGCTTTTAATAATTTATCAATACTATTAATATCATCGTACATCGATAATCCCAAGATCTTAGCATCTACATTTCTTTTTTTACATCCTCTACAAATTTCGTATCCATCCAAATCCGGAATATTAATATCTAACAGAACGATATCTGGTTTTTTTTCTAAAATCAACTCAATGGCTTCCATCCCTTTTGTTGTGTAACCAATAACATTAATATGATCCACAGTTTTAAAAACCCCAAGGAGCCCATCAATAACTATTTGATGATCGTCGACAATTACCACATTTATTTTCTCTTCAACCTTCATCTAATTACGAACTAATAATTTACAGTAACCTGCGTAACAGAGCTTTGTTCCAATGTACTAATCTCTGTAGTATGACAATTACGATGAGCCTGAGGTAAAACCCAATGTAAATGGACACCACTTGCCATTGTGAAATTCTTATCTTGAAAAGGGGCGATAAAATCGATTCCCCTAAAAATGGACTACTTGAATTAAAGTCTTCTTTTCCATTACTCCAAGGAAGTCTACTAAAATCTGCGATGGCATCAGTTACAGCTCTACCTACCTCCAGGTATAAGGCATCCAGCTGGATTGGAACTATTAAACAATTTGTAGTAGATGATGCCATTGATATTCTAGGAGCTACTATTTATAAAATCAAAGTTTAATAAGTGAGCTAAATTTATTTCAGATTTATAGTAATCTAGAATGTATTCAATATACGAACAGAAGATATCTGTGAGCGGTTAAAATATGGCTGCGAATTGTAATGTTAAATTGGAAAGCAACCAAAAACAAATACTTTAACATAAAGTTAAAATTAATAATCAAAATACTTACATCAGGCCTTAATAATTATGACCTATAATTAATTGTGCGTATTTAATTCAATCAATATAACGCACCTAAGCAAAATAGCTTTCCAAACCTAAGAACTTGGTGCTGCCAAAACTTAAAATAAAGGAGGTATAAGTTCTGTATCGGGAAGTAATCATATCAATAAAGCTCAATACTCATCTTATATCCAAGAATTATTGTATATAATAAGTTCTTCAAGCCTATTTACAACTCGAATTGCAGAGTAATTAGATCCTCTTTTATCGACATTTATCACCCTCGGGTTTCCATTATTATGAATGGCTTTATTGAAGAACTTCTTTTCTCGGTATTGCTATAGCAATAATTCTGTCTCCTTTTAAGTCAATAGAAAATCTACAGCATTCCCTCTCTGTCCACAGCATGATACAAGAACCTATCGGTATACGAGCGCTTAATCCAGATACTTTGATCTAATTTTCATCCATTCGCCAGCCATCTCCAGTTCGATACTTTCTTGTATTCATGTTTTTCTCAATCTTAGGAGTGAACTTGCCCCCTACTTCCACGAATATTGGAAAGTTGTATTTGTTAGTTCGCAGTTCATTTATCTCCTCTCACATTCAATAAGCTTCATTTCACTGAAAAATTGAAGAATAAGCAAACCCATAACACGCTCACAACGTTCTATATAACCATACGAACTAAATTCAACTAAATTCAACTAAAT
>JABSPR010000203.1 GCA_013214975.1 Flavobacteriales bacterium | reverse complement strand
TAAGAGCGCCCAATGGTTTAACGCCATGTGTGGTTACCGAAGGTATGGTAGAGCGAATGAAAGATGGTTCTGTAATTATTGATGTAAGTATTGATCAAGGAGGTTGTTTCGAGACTTCGGAGGCTACAACACATGACAACCCTATAATTGAAAAATTTGGTGTTAAGCATTATTGTGTTCCCAATATTGCTTCAAGGGTATCAAGAACAGCTTCTTATGCATTAAGTAATATTTTTGCGCCAATTCTTATACAGATGTGCGAAATGGGAGGTTTTAAACAAACCATGAGAAACGATATTGGTTTTAGAAACGGTATTTATCTCTATAAAGGGATACTTACCAATAGAGATGTAGGTGAGATTTTGGATTTGCCTTACAAGGATATAGATTTATTAATGGCCGCTTTATAATTATGCCTTTTGTAAGAAGATTGTTTTTATTTGGGATAGGTATCTTTTTCGGATGCCTATTGTGTTATGTGTTTTTTTACAATAACAGAGATTATCCAGCCTGGCTTCCTAATGATAGAATGGCAGAAAAGTTCATTCATGACACTTTAGTTATTACACAGAAATTGAATTGTTATTTAGACTGTTGGCATGTAAGTCATGCTGATTTCCAAGAGTCCTTTGCTGATGTTGACGTTGATTTTTCAGCTAGCTCAGTTAGGGATACGAGGGTTAAGGTTTATCATTCAACCATAGTTTTGAATGGAGAAGAAAGGGTTATGGAAATAATCTCTAGGAGAACAGACTTTGAGCTGAAAAGTGTTTTGAATAGCAAAGGCGCTTGTGGTTGTGATTAGTTATTTCGCTTCCTTCGTTCTATTTCCTTAATAATTATTTCAAGTTCTCTGTTCGATTCGTTCAGTACAGATTTGTTTTCTTTCGCTCTTCGAATCAGATAAGGAATAACCTCTTCAACCGGACCGTAGGGAATAAATTTTGCAACATTGTAGCCTTGTCTGGCCATGTTAAATGTTATATGGTCGCTCATTCCTAACAGCTGCGAAATTACCACACGAGAACTTGATTTATCAATATTGTTTTTCGCAATAATTTGAGTTAAATACTCTGAGCTTTGTTCGTTATGTGTGCCAAGGCAGGTTGCAATAGAATCGGTATTTTCAAGACAATAATCTATTGAGCTATTAAAATCGTCATCACATTCTTTTTTAGTTAAATGTATGGGCGATTTGTAATTAAAGAGCAACGCTCTTTCTCTTTCTGTGTCCATGTATGCTCCTCGTACAAGTTTACAACCAAGAATAAAGTTATTTTCCGTGGCTTGTTTATGTGATTGTTTTAAGTAATTCAGTCGATCTGTTCTGTAAAGCTGAAATGTGTTGTATATCCATGCTTTATTTGTATTTAATTCTTGCATTAATGTTGATGCGAAATGATCAATCGCTCCTTGGATCCATGACTCTTCTGCATCTATTAAAATTGAAACATTGTTTTTTTTCGCTTGCACACATATATCACGCAATCGATTTTCAGCTCGATTCCTTTGAGCAAGTTCTGTCTCGCTAAGCTTTTTATCCGAAGTGATCTTTTTCAAGAGTTTGTGTGAGGAGATCCCAGACATTTTGACAACGATAAAAGTGATTTCGGGAATTTCTTTTATGGAATTAAGTGTTTCTAATGATTTGTCTCTAGAATCATCGAATTGTGTTCTTGTGTTTTTGCCCTCCGTGGCATACTGTAAAATGGTATTTACGTTCCTCTTCGATAGAAACTCAATTTTATTAGTGCATTCATTTATGTTTTCTCCTCCGCAAAAATGGTTAAAAAGTAATTTTCGGATTATCCGTTTAACTGGAAGTTTAGCACGATGAGCTAGCTCTAAGAAGAAAATACCAATGCGTGATAATGTATCGTTCTTGGCTATCGTGAAAATAAATTTAGCGTTGCGAAGTTCTCTGTCTGACCTATGTTTAAAGGCTATTTCAGTATTATTTAAATCTATCATTAAATTGATTCAACAAGTAATTATTCTTTTTGTTTCAGGATTGAGGAAAAACAACTGAAAATTAGGTGGTAATCAGGTGTTTTCTGCTTTGTAATTAGTCTTTAATCTTTGTTATTTTACGTATTATCTAAATAAACAGAAAATCTTTGAAAGTTACCGCATCATCTTATTATGTTCAAGTAGGTAAAGACGCTTTTAGGTCTTTAGAAAACTTACTGAAATCAGATCGTTTTGAGGGGCGAAATATTTATATAATAGCCGATGAAAACTCTGTGCTTCATTGTCTGCCAATATTGATTGAAGAGGTGCAATTGCTGAAAAAAGCTGGAGTTTTAGAAATTGAGAGCGGAGAAGAGAATAAAACCTTGGACACGTGTACGGATTTATGGGGTGCACTGAGCGATGGG
>JABSPR010000202.1 GCA_013214975.1 Flavobacteriales bacterium | reverse complement strand
GAGCTTTAAGACCTTTGTAAAAAATTCAATGGCAAGGTCAAGATTATCAAAGTCAACCAAATTTAAATATCCCATATTATACAGAGCATCTATATGTTCTGGATTCAAATCAAGTATTTCCTTATATAGCCTTCTTGACGATTCCACCTCTCCCCTGTTTTGATAGAAGAATGCTTTACCATAGAGAGCATCAATATTCTTATTATCAGAAGCTAGCGTCTGATTAAAATATCGTATTGCTAACTTGTCATCTCTAGCAGAAAACAAATAACCAAGTTGATTGTGAGATTTAATATATGTTTGATCTAGGGCAATTGATTTCTGGAATGCATCGATAGCGGATACGCTATCCAACAATCCCTTATGACTCATCCCTTTATAAAAATATACTTGAGGATTAAAAGGGTCCACTTTAAGTACTCTATCTAATACATCTACGGATGCCTGAAAATCCGACGTCAATAGAAACAGCTTAGCCTGCTTCATTAAAGCAGATTTATTATTCGGTGATTGCCTAAGCCAGGCTTCTATAAAACCACTAGCTACTTTAATGTCACCTTGATAATAGAGTATATCACTCTTAAAGTTCAAATACTTATCACTAGTACTGTCGAGCAGTAACGCTCGGTTTATATCGTCTAATGATAATGCAAGGTTTGAGCCCTCTAGTTCAACTACAGCCTTCTTATAATATAATTCAGGATCATTATGAGATAGTTTTATTTTCTCATTAATTGCCCCAAGCACACTAAGTTCTGTTGTTATCGGAGACTGACTTTCCTCTTCAGTCTCCGGAACATCAGTTTCACAAGATGAGTAACACAACACGACCAGAATTACGGCCGTGAAGTAGTATCCTCTATTAATTTTGCGATGCGATGGCACTTCTAATTTTACCTTCAAGTTCTTCCATTAATTCAGGGTTATCCTCGATCAAACTCTTCACAGCATCTCTACCTTGACCCAACTTAGTTTCACCATAACTAAACCAAGATCCACTTTTTTGAATAATATCATTTGCAATTCCTAAATCCAAAATCTCTCCCACTCTAGAAATTCCTTTCCCATACATTATATCGAACTCAGCCTTTCTAAATGGTGGAGCTACTTTATTCTTAACAACCTTCACCACGGTTTTATTTCCCAAGATAGTATCACCATCTTTAAGTTGTTCTCGTCTTCTAATGTCTAATCTAACAGAAGCATAAAACTTCAAAGCGTTACCACCTGTAGTTGTCTCAGGATTACCGAACATCACTCCAATTTTTTCTCTTAACTGATTGATAAAAATACAAGTACAACCTGTTTTACTAATTGTTCCAGTAAGTTTTCTCAAAGCCTGAGACATCAATCGAGCATGTAAACCCATCTTGGAATCCCCCATCTCACCTTCAATCTCAGCTCTCGGTGTAAGAGCTGCTACTGAATCTATTACAACCAAATCAATCGCACCAGAACGAATTAAGTTTTCGGTAATTTCCAGCGCTTGCTCACCATTATCCGGTTGAGATATCAATAAATCATCGATATTAACACCTAGATTTTCCGCATAAAACCTATCAAACGCATGTTCCGCATCGATAAAAGCTGCTATTCCTCCTGTTTTTTGCACCTCAGCAATCGCGTGAATAGCAATCGTTGTTTTACCCGAAGATTCAGGGCCGTATATTTCAATTATTCTTCCTTTAGGAAACCCACCAGTTCCGAGAGCCATATCCAAAGTAAGTGAGCCTGTAGAAATAGCCTCAACATCACTTACACTAATATCACCTAACTTCATAACAGCTCCCTTTCCATAAGTTTTATCCAACTTATCCATTGTTAACTGTAAAGCTTTTAGCTTTTCTTTTTTCACATCAACTGCCATAGTTCTAGTTTTTATTTATTACCTAATTAAGGCCAAGCACCTCTAAGATCTGATTGGAATGATCTTTTGTCTTAACCTTTTCTATAATTTTCTCAATTACCCCATTTTCATCAATCAGAAAAGTTCTTCGGAAAATGCCATCGAATTCTTTCCCCATAAACTTCTTTCTTCCCCAAACTTCGAAAGCCTTGATAATAATCTTTTCTTCATCAACAATTAAACGAAATGGTAAACTGTGCTTATCAATAAATTTCAAATGCATTTTTTGACTATCTGCACTTACCCCAACTATTTCAATTCCTTTTTCTTTTAGAATATCATAGTTGTCACGTAAATCACATGATTGAGTAGTACAACCCGGCGTTAAATCTTTCGGGTAAAAATAAAGAGCCAATTTTTGCCCTTTAAAATCACTTAACGAAATATCATCTCCATTTTGATCTTTCGATGCAAAATCTGGAGCCGCCTTACCTTCTATTATAGCCAATTGATGAAATTTAAATGAGTATTAAACTTCTTAATTATCCACCGTGAATACAAGAGCATCACAGACAACTTACTAACAATCGTTTAATTACAAATACCCAAATCCGTGTTCATCAATAATTAAACTAAATCAACATTCTTTTTTACTCTAATTTTGCAAAAAACTATTCATGAAAAAAGCAGAAAAAGCAACTTTCGTCCTTAACAAATTAGAAGAGCTGTACCCCGTTACCCCAATACCATTGGACCATAGCGACAACTTTACTTTACTAATTGCCGTTCTGTTATCTGCTCAATGCACGGATAAAAGAGTCAATTTAATCACACCAGGGCTTTTCGAGAAAGCGTCTAACCCAAGAGATATGGTTAAATTAACTATCGAAGAAATAAAAGAAATCATCCGGCCATGTGGATTGTCACCTCAGAAATCAAAAGCAATATATGGGTTATCTCAAATGCTTCTTGACAAGCATAATGGCGAAGTACCTGATAACTTCAAGGATCTAGAAGAACTACCAGGTGTTGGCCACAAAACAGCTTCGGTAGTAATGGCTCAAGCTTTTGGCCATCCGGCTTTTCCAGTAGATACACACATCCACCGATTAATCTATCGATGGGGACTATCTACCGGTAAAAATGTTGTAAAAACAGAAGCGGACTGTAAACGTTTATTCCCTGAAGTTCTATGGAATAAATTACATCTTCAAATTATTTTCTTCGGAAGAGAATATTGCCCAGCCAGAGGACACAAAAGTGACGTATGTCCAATCTGTTCACTTATTGGCAGAGCAGGTATATGATGTTAAATAAAACGCCCTTTTGCTTTAAAGCAAAAGGGCGTTTCTGAGTCTCTTAATTTAGAATTACTTCAACCTCATCAATAAGATCGGTATTGTAAATTTTAAGCGATTTTGAATAGCTTAAAATAAAATCTATCGTTTCTTCTTTAGGTTGTAATTCTTTCGAATCAATATAGGCACCGGTTTTTTCGGATGCGTTAAATAACTCATTAATAGTATTGTTTTTATCCATAGGCTATACAAATGATTTATTAATTTCATACCACCCAAACGGACAACTATTACGGTTATTGCATCTACTAACTTACAAGGCTAATGTTTTTCTCTTCCATTAATTTCCGAAGATTAATCAAAGCATACCGCATACGCCCTAAAGCCGTGTTGATACTAACATCCGTTTCCTCAGCAATATCTTTAAAGCTCATATCGATATAGTACCTCATCTTAAGAACATTTCTTTGTTCTTCAGGCAAAAACTCAATTAGATCTTTGAGTTCTTGGTGGGTTTGTGTTTTCAGGATTTTCTCTTCAATACTTTCTTCTTCAAGACCAATTTTAGCAAATACGTCATAATCATCATTTCCATGCACAAGAGGCATTCTCTTAGACTTTCTAAAATGATCTATTACCAAGTTATGGGCAATTCTCTTAACCCAAACTATAAATTTACCTTCCTCGTTATACTTGCCTTTCTTCAAGGTATTTACAACTTTAATAAAGGTATCCTGAAAGACATCATCGGCCAAGGCTCTGTCTTTTATTAAAAAATAGATATAGCCAAACACTTTGTCTTTGTGTCGGTTTATAAGTACTCTAATCGCATCTTCATCTCCTTGAAGATAGATTCTTACTAGTTCTTGATCGCTTAATATAGGATTTTGCATAACATACTCTTTTGTTAGTGATTCGTGAGAAAAAAAATTAAAAGAGTAAGATTTATGCTATAGGCAGTTTGTTTTTTGTGTTTGATGCTGTTGGTACGCCAAATTTATTCATTTGTTTCTGCCCAACTACATTTTAAAGTTAACTGAACCGAAAGTTAAACAAAGTAGCGTAATATTGTACGCTTTTTATTAAAAAAATAATTCACATTTGATGCCGGAAGATTCATTCTCACTCAAAAATCCAAAAGAATACATTCTTATTAAAGGTGCAAAAATGCACAACCTTAAGAATATTGATGTTGCCATTCCTAAAAACAAATTAGTTGTTGTTACAGGATTATCAGGATCTGGGAAATCGACCTTAGTGTATGATACTTTGTATGCTGAAGGCCAAAGAAGATACGTTGAAAGCTTATCCGCATATGCACGACAGTTTTTAGGAAAACTAAACAAGCCGGATGTGGATTTCATTAAAGGTATTTCTCCCGCTATTGCCATAGAACAAAAAGTCAGTTCTAAAAACCCACGATCCACCATTGGCACATCAACAGAGATATACGACTACCTTAAATTACTTTTCACGAGAATAGGAAAGACATATTCTCCAATTTCGAATAAAGAGGTAACGAAGCAATCTGTAAAAGATGTAATTAAATACATTAAAAGCCTTGAAAACAATTCGAAACTTCACATACTTTCAGATTGTAAAGTTCAATCAAAAATTATTCTCGAGAATCTAATTAGTAGTGGGTTTTATAAAATTTCCGTTGGAGGGAATATTCGAAAGATCGAAGAAGTTCTTGAAAAAACAAAATCTTACCCAATAGAAGAAGATTGCGCAATTTTAATCGACAGAGTTATATCTAAAGAAAATGATGAAGCAAATTGGACACGTATTGCCGATTCGATACAGACAGCCTTTAACGAAAGTAAAGGCAAATGTACGATTGAGGTAAATGGAGGGATTTCAAATACATTCTCTAATAAATTCGAATTAGATGGTATTGAGTTCAAAGAACCAACCACTCATCTTTTTAGTTTTAATAATCCAATTGGAGCATGCGAAACATGTGAAGGATACGGAAATATAATGGGTATAGATCGAGATCTCGTTATCCCTAATAAAAGCCTTTCTGTTTACGAAAATGCGATTGTATGCTGGCGCGGTGAAAAAATGAAAACATGGAAAGAAGACTTAGTGATGGCCAGTAGTCATTTCGACTTTCCAATACACCGTCCATATTACGATCTTTCAGAAGATGAACAAGATTTACTTTGGACTGGCAACGTTCATTTTAGAGGCTTAGACGAATTCTTTTCTTATTTAGAAGAACAGAGCTACAAAATCCAATACAGAGTGATGCTCTCAAGATACAGAGGCAAAACTACTTGTAATACTTGCAGAGGATCTCGACTTAAAAAAGAAGCCAATTACATCAAAATACATGATAAAAACATTAGCCATATAGTTAAGATGTCGATCGGCGATGCCGTAGCCTTCTTCGACAACGTTGAATCGGTTCTAAACGACTTCGACAAACAGGTTGCAAAGAATCTCCTTTTAGAAATTAGAAGCAGATTAAGTTTTCTCTGTAGTGTTGGATTAAGCTATCTCAACTTAAATAGAATTTCTTCTACGCTTTCAGGAGGTGAATCGCAACGAATTAACCTTGCAAAATCACTCGGAAGCTCCTTAGTCGGATCTACTTACATATTAGACGAGCCAAGCATCGGGCTTCATCCTCGAGATTCATTACAATTAATCGATGTAATGCTCTCTTTAAAAGAAATTGGCAATTCAGTTATCGTTGTCGAGCATGATTCAGAAATCATGAAAGCATCAGATCACATTATAGATATGGGTCCAAAAGCTGGATCGGATGGAGGCGAAGTGATTTTTGAAGGAAGTCATGATGAAATGATGAAGGAAACCAAAAGCCTTACAATGAAATATCTATCCGGTGAATTAGAAATCTCTGTTCCCGAACATAGACGTACTTGGACTAATCACATTGAAATTAAAGACGCAAGAGAAAACAACCTTAAAGGACTCGATATAAAATTTCCATTAGGGATTTTAACCGTCATTACAGGAGTTAGTGGCTCAGGAAAATCCTCTTTGGTTAAAAAAATACTTTATCCTTCCATTAAGAAAATATTAGGTGGATTTGCAGAAGAAACAGGAGCCCACGGTTCTGTTGAGGGCGATATAGAAAACATTCAACAGATAGAATTTGTTGATCAAAACCCAATCGGTAAATCTTCACGATCGAACCCTGTAACATATATTAAGGCATTTGATGAAATCAGGGATATCTATTCTAGTTCGTCACATGCTAAAAACCTCGGTTTTAAACCTGCTCACTTTTCCTTTAACATGCCGGGAGGAAGATGTGATGAATGTGAAGGAGAAGGAAGAATAAAAATCGAAATGCAATTTATGGCAGACGTATTTCTCGAATGCGAAACATGCAACGGAAAAAGGTTTAAACAAGAAGTCCTAGATGTTATGTTTAAAGAGAAAAACATTGCTGATGTACTGGGCCTAACTATAGATGAGGCAGTTGAATTCTTTCAACAAGACGACAAGTCCAAGACTAATCTCAAAAAGCTAGTTTTTAAACTAAAAGCTCTTCAGGATGTTGGAATGGGCTACATTAAACTTGTACAATCTTCAGGAACACTTAGCGGTGGAGAAGCTCAACGAATTAAATTGGCATCATTTCTGATCAAAAACAAAAAAGATATTCATACACTTTTCATATTTGATGAACCCACTACAGGACTTCATTTCCATGATGTAAAGAAGCTTCTAAAAGCAATAAATGCGCTAGTAGAACAAGGGAATACAGTTATCGTTATCGAGCACAACTTAGATGTAATTAAGTCTGCAGATTGGTTAGTTGATCTTGGGCCTGAAGGTGGAGACGAAGGAGGAGAATTAATTTTCGAAGGTCTACCAGAGGATCTTGTAAGTGATAGCGAGTCGTATACGGGCAAGTATTTAGCGCCATTAATTAAACTGAGAAGTGAAACATAATAGTTAAAACAATAGTATATTTCAATTACCAATGAGAGAATACATGATCAAATTTTACATACCAACACTTATTATTCTTGCCATTTTTAATACTTCAGTATTTGGGCAAGCCGCAGGAGTTCTAGATACAGAAGAAGAAAAAGAAATTGATCTCCATATGGCGATCGATAAGATTTCTCAGTCTGTAATGCTTATTGAAAAATACTATGTAGACTCCACAGATGTTGGCAAAATCATTGACAATGGCATCCGATCAATGCTAAAAAAACTAGACCCCCACTCTACTTACATACATCAAAGAGATTTAAAACAAACGAACGAGCCATTACTTGGGAGTTTTGAAGGAATTGGAATACAATTCAATATTTTAAAGGATACTATTGTGGTTATCTCACCAATTAGTGGCGGTCCTTCCGAAAAACTTGGAATCCGATCTGGAGACAAAATTATCAAAATTGAAGATCAAGTCGTTGCAGGAACGGGCATAACGAATCAAGATGTTATGAAAGGTCTTAAAGGACCTAAAGGAACTTTGGTTAATGTTTCGATATACAGAAAAGGAATTGATGGCCTACTTGAATTTCCTATTGTAAGAGATAAAATCCCGATGTATAGTATGGATGCATCTTACAAAGTGAATGATGAAATCGGTTATATAAAAATAAACCGGTTTTCACGAACAACTATGGAAGAGTTTAAAAAGGGATTAAGTGAATTAAAAAGCGAAGGGGCTAAGCACCTAATACTCGATCTTAGAAATAATGGAGGCGGTTACCTTCGAACTGCTATAGAATTAGCTGACGAATTCTTGGTTGAGAATAAGATGATTGTTTATACCGATGGTGAATACTCACCACGTCAAACTCATTTTTCTACAACAAAAGGAGAATTTGAAGGAGGGAGATTAGTTGTATTAATTAATGAAGGATCGGCATCTGCTAGTGAAATTGTATCAGGAGCCATACAAGACTGGGATAGAGGTGTAATTATTGGACGACGATCTTTCGGTAAAGGACTTGTACAAAAACCTTTTGCACTACCTGATGGATCTGCCATTAGACTCACTACTGCACGGTACTATACTCCTACCGGCAGATGTATTCAAAAACCTTACGATGAAGGGACGGATGAATATCACAAAGAATTGGCAACAAGATTAAGTAAAGGGGAAATGAGTAATAAAGAGAAGATTAGCTTTCCTGATTCTCTTAAATTTTACACACCAAACCAACGAGTAGTATATGGTGGTGGTGGCATAATGCCAGATATATTCATCCCTATGGATACAAGTAAATTCTCTCCATATTATAACGAAATACTCAAAAAAGGACTTGTGAGAGACTTCTCTCTTCACTATGTAGACATCAATAGAACTCAATTTGAGGCCGACTATTCCACCTTTCAGAAATTCGAAAGTAATTTTTCTACAAACGAAGCTTACATGGAAGAATTCGACAAATTCGTTATAAAACGCGAAATAGATGAAGAGGGAATCGACGATAAAGTTTCTCGTTCAAAAGTCAACAACCACATCAAAGCACTTGTTGCCAGAAGTTTATTTGACATTGAAGCCTATCATCAGGTTATAAACCAAACAGACGACGCCTTCACTCAAGCTGTTCAGCTTTTAGAAAACTTTAAAGGATACAACTCCAAAATTGCTCTTAAATAAGAACTTCTATTCTTGGAGAATAAGTATTAATTTAGACGGAGTTTTATAATACACCAAACATTTAAATAATATACCATGAATACAGATATGAGAGAAAACATCAAGCTTGGTCTTCTAGGCGCTATAACCTTACTACTATTGATGCAAGTTTTAATGCAATCAAAAGGTGTTGAGGATAGTACCGTAGTCGCACCACGTTCAAGTTTTAATGCTCCTGCAACACCTAATAATGCTGCTCCGATAGATCTTGGTGCTCAACAGCCAGTTGCTCCTATAATTGATAACACACCAAAAACAAGCTTGGAGTTTGCTGATATGACGCATGATTTCGGAAACGTACAACAAAACAGTACAGATAATGAACATGTTTTCAAATTCACAAATACAGGAACAGAGCCACTTATCATTACAAATGCAAAAGGATCTTGTGGTTGCACAGTACCTAAATATCCTACTGAACCTATAGCTCCAGGAGAAGAAGGTGTAATTGAAGTAAGCTATAAGCCAGGTACTCAAAAAGGTAACCAAGCAAAAACGGTTACAATTACTGCTAACACAGAACCTGCTCAAACATTATTATCAATTAATGCTTTTGTAGAAGAAGTAACTGCTTCTGCTGAATAAGAACTTTAGACATAAAAAACCCTTAGTGATATCACTAAGGGTTTTTTTATGTCTAACTTTTTTTCGTTCTATTCAAACTCTATTTTAACGTCATCGGTAAGTGGGTGTGACTGACAAGTAAGAACATAATTCTCTGCAATGTCATCATCGTTCAACATAACATCATTGTCCATCGATATTTTACCTGAAACCAACTTGGACTTACAAGTAGTGCAATTTCCCGCCTGACAAGAAAAAGGTACATTAAGGCTATTCTCTAATGCTGCTTCAAGAATCGATTGTCCATTTGCTACCTCAACTTTCTCTTCTACCCCATCTACAATTATGGTTACTTCTCCTTCAAAATATTCTGACATACTTTAATTATTTTTCGTTTATGCTATTAAACTGATGATTAAATAGTTTGCAATAATACCCTTCTTTTTCCAATAGCTCTTTATGATTCCCCTGTTCAATGATTTTACCATGATCTAAAACCAATATCATATCTACATTTTTAATAGTCGATAACCGGTGAGCCACAATAATGGAAGTCCTATTTTCCGTTAATCGATTAGTTGCTGCCTGTATCAATTCTTCTGATTGTACATCAATCGATGAAGTAGCCTCATCTAAAATTAAAATCTTTGGATTATATACAAAAGCTCTGATAAAAGAGATTAGTTGTCTCTGTCCAACAGAAAGCAAATTACCCCTCTCCATTACTTGATAATCGTAATCTCCCGGTAAACGACTAATAAAATCATGCGCCCCTACAATCTTTGATGCCTCAACTACCTGTTCTTTTGATATACTCGGATCATTTAACGTAATGTTGTTAAATATTGAATCTGAAAAGAGAAACACATCTTGGAGAACCAACCCAATATTATTTCTTAATTCCTTGATTTTATAATCCTTAAGATCTGTTCCGTCTAAACTAATTTCGCCTTTTTGGTATTCGTAATATCTACAAAGAATATTCACTATAGAGGTTTTTCCAGCACCAGTGACACCAACAATAGCAATACTCTTTCCTGCCTCAACGTTGAAACTAACATCTCTGAGTACCCAGTTCTCGTCATTGTACGCAAACCATACATTTTTAAAACTTATATCTCCTGTTAAGTGATGTCTCGAAATACTTCCTTTGTCCTCTATCTGCGACGTTGTATCCAATAACTTAAATACCCGTTCTGATGCCACCATACCCATTTGCAGCGTATTAAATTTATCAGCCAATTGACGAATAGGCCGAAATAACATATTGATATATAGTATGTATGCGAATAGAGCGCCTGTCTCGATATCTCCATCCATAACATTTCCCGATCCCCAAAAAATTAATAATGCCGTTGCCAATGACGTTAGAATTTCAACAAATGGCAAAAAGATTGAATAGTACCATATTGACCTTACGTGTGCTTTACGATGCAAGTCATTAATCACCTTGAAGTTTTCTTTTTCATCATGCTCCTTGTTGAACATCCGAACCACACTCATCCCAACAATACGTTCTTGAACGAAGGTATTAATACTCGAAATCTGAGTTCTAACTTCTTCAAAAGATGATTTTATCCCATTCTTAAACGAATTCGCCGCAATGATTAAAATTGGCAAGACAGATAACGTAATTAGTGCCAACTGCCAATCTACATAGAACATCATAGTGACTACCAAGACAATTTTTAATAGATCGCCTAATATTATTAGCAACCCTTCCGAAAATACGTTTGCAATTGTTTCGATATCGGATATTACCCTAGTTATCAGCGTTCCCACGGGTGTATTATCAAAGAATTTCAATTTAAATCTGCTTATATGGCTATATACTTCAACCCTTAAATCCTTAATTACCGTTTGCCCTAACCAATTCGCCATATAAGTTTGAATTAGTTGAATAAACGCTTCTAAAAACAGAAGTATTACCAATATAATTGAGATGAACTTCAACCCTTCTAAATCTGGCTTAACAATATGATCATCAACGGCTTTCATTATCAAATACGGCCTTGCGGCAGCCAAAAAACCCAATATTATTGTAAGGAGTAAAGCAATAGCAAAAGTGGATCGATATGGAAGAACATATCTAAATATTCTTCTAAGAAGCGATGTATCTGTTAGTTTAGTCACTGTTAATTGATATAAGGATAAGTAACAGACGATAAATACAGAGCGTGGGCAGGAGCACTCATCCCAGCATTCGAACGATTTTGTGATTCAATGATTTTTATTAAATCTTCTATTGAAATCCTTTCTTTTCCTAAATCAACTAATGATCCTACAATTGCTCTAACCATGTTACGTAAAAAGCGATTTGCAGTAATCGTAAATACAATCCCCTCCTTTCTTTCCTCCCAGATAGCCTTAGAAATATTGCAATTAAAATTATTTACTTGCGTATGGACCTTACTAAAACATTCAAAGTTTTCATAATATAGAAGTAAAGCTGCTCCTTTATTCATTAAATCGATATCGAACTCAGCATTTAATTGATACGACCTATTAACTAGAAATGGGGATTTCTCTTTATGAATGTGATATTCATAGGTTCTAGAATCGGCATCGAACCTAGCATGTGCATCATTACCCACCTCTCGCAAACTCAAAGCAGCAATATTCGCGGGAAACATTTTATTAATTCTATGCAGATGATTTTCACTATTCATTTCCTTTACCGAATCAAAATGACAAAAGTACTGTGTGGCATGTACGCCGGTGTCGGTTCTTCCACATCCCATAACGCTAATACTCTCTTCGCAAAGAACAGATAACACCCTATTCACCTCGCCTTGAACGGTATCCGCATTGTTTTGGATTTGCCATCCATGAAACAATGTTCCGTCGTAGGAAATTTCTAAAAAAAACCGATTTATTAAACTCAATTCTAAGTAGGATAATTATTCAAAAACCAAAAATACAGATATGCAATAAATAATATGACAACAGCGTTCTTTTCGTTGATTTTTATTAGCCAAAAAATTAAATTTGCAACACTAATTAGCATAAGATAAAATGGAAACGACTACACAAGAAATTAATATCAAAGAATTAAACGAGTTAATAGAAAAGGAAAGTGCCTTTTTGGACTTAATCTCAATGGAAGTAGAAAAGGTAATTGTTGGCCAGAAGAAAATGGTAGAACGATTACTTATCGGTTTACTAGCAAACGGCCATATCCTTTTGGAAGGGGTACCTGGATTAGCAAAAACTCTAGCGATCAATTCTCTTGCATCCAGCATCGATGCAAAGTTTAGTCGGATACAATTTACTCCAGACCTATTGCCTGCTGATATTGTAGGTACAATGATTTACAACCAAAAAAAGGAAGAATTCACTATTCGTAAAGGACCCATTTTTGCAAACTTCATCCTTGCAGATGAGATCAACAGATCACCTGCTAAGGTTCAAAGTGCGTTGTTAGAGGCTATGCAAGAGCGACAAGTAACTATTGGAGATGAAACATTTCAAATGGAGGAACCATTTCTGGTATTAGCAACACAAAACCCAATCGATCAAGAAGGCACATACACATTGCCCGAGGCACAGGTAGATCGATTTATGCTTAAAGTGGTATTAGGATACCCGACTAAAGAAGATGAAAAAGTAATTATTCGTAGAAATATTCAAAACGAGAAAATCGAAATAAAACCGGTTGTTTCGCCAGAGTCGATAATAAAAGCAAGAAAAGTTGTTCGAAGTGTTTATATGGACGAAAAAATTGAGCAATATATACTAGATATTGTTTTCGCAACAAGAAATCCTGAGGATTATAATTTAGGTAAATATGCCTCTATGATAAACTACGGTGCTTCACCAAGAGCAAGTATCAGTTTAGCGTTGGCTGCCAAAGCCTATGCTTTTATAAAGCGAAGAGGTTATGTAATTCCTGAAGATGTGAGAGCAATTTGCCCAGATGTTTTAAGACATAGAATTGGCCTAACATACGAGGCAGAAGCAGAAAACATTACGACAGAATATATTATAGAAGAGTTACTAAATACTGTTGAAGTACCTTAGTCTTCTCCACAGAAATTAAAAACGAATAGTGGAAGCATCCGAACTTTTAAAAAAAGTCAGGAAGATTGAGATTAAAACCAAAGGTCTTTCTAATCAAATATTCACTGGAGAATACCATAGTGCCTTTAAGGGCAAGGGTATGACTTTTAGTGAAGTTCGTGAATATCAACATGGAGACGATATCCGAACAATTGATTGGAATGTAACAGCGCGATTTAATAGTCCATATGTAAAGGTTTTTGAAGAAGAACGAGAATTGACAGTAATGCTAATCGTTGACATTAGCGCTTCCGAATCTTTTGGAACACAAATTCAACTGAAGCAAGACATGATTACAGAAATCTGTGCAGTCCTTGCATTTTCTGCAATTCAGAATAACGATAAGATTGGTGTTATCTTCTTCAGTAATCAAGTCGAAAAATTTATCCCTCCTAAAAAAGGGAAAAGCCACATCTTAAGAATCATTAGAGAGCTTTTAAACTTCGAACCCGAAAATAAAACAACAGATCTCTCGGTAGCCTTAAAATTCTTTAACAATATCGTTAAAAAAAGGAGTATTGCTTTTGTTATATCCGATTTTATCGATACTAATTTCGAGAACCCCTTAAAGCTGGCAAAAAAACGACACGACGTTGTTGCTCTTAAAATATTTGACGACAGAGAGAAGAGCCTACCAAATATCGGCTTGGTTAAATTTATTGACTCGGAATCTGGTAGACATCAATGGATTGATAGTTCAGACAAGAAAGTGAGAGATGGTTTCGCTAAAAAAGCGAATGATGAAGAAGTTAGATTGAAAAATATTTTTCGAAGATCGGGAGTAGATTTTGCCCTTATAAACACAACCGAGTCTTATATTAAACCTCTCATGAATTTATTCAAAAAACGATAATGAGAATAGATTCACATATAGCCAAGTTAATTAAGACTACTCTGCTTGTCTTAATATTCCCTATTCTGACATACGGACAGAATATTTCAGTTACGGCTACTTTAGACACCAATACAATCCTTATTGGCGATCAAATTAATCTGAGTGTACAGATTAGCCATCCGAACGAATATGTAGTGATTTGGCCAACCTTTATAGATACGATAACTCAAAACATACTAGTTGTAGAAGAATATAAAATAGACTCCAGCTTTTCAAATAATATTATTACGGAAACAATATCTTATTTAATTACAT
>JABSPR010000201.1 GCA_013214975.1 Flavobacteriales bacterium | reverse complement strand
GATATTGTTAAAAATCAATTGGAAAACTAGTGGTTCATGAGAACAAGCAGAATCTTACTGATTGCTATTCTTTGTCTCGTTTCAACTATTTCCTTCTCGAATGTTGAATCTAATGAGCCATCGTTTATAGAAAGCATTGATTATGGTATCAATAGCATTGTTGGTCCTTTTTCCGATGCAATTGTTTCAATTATATTTTGTTCTGTTGAATTGTTTGGAGAGAATGTTCCTCTTGTAGTTGTATGGTTAATGGTGGGAGCGTTAGTCTTTACCGTTTATTTGAAGTTTATTAATATAAGAGGGTTTCGTCTGGCAATTGATATCGTACGTGGTAAGTATACCAATCCTAATGATAAAGGGGAAGTTTCCCATTTTCAAGCCTTAACTACTGCTCTTTCTGCAACTGTGGGTTTAGGTAACATTGCTGGAGTAGCCGTGGCTATATCGATAGGTGGACCGGGAGCCACTTTTTGGATGATCATTGCAGGATTGCTCGGGATGTCTTCGAAATTTGTTGAATGTACATTAGGGGTGAAGTATAGAGTTGTTAAGGAAAATGGGGATGTGTCAGGTGGACCTATGTATTACTTGAAAAGAGGATTTGAGAAAAAAGGAAATGGATGGGCTAAGATTGGATATGGATTAGCGATTTTCTTTGCTTTAATGGGAATTCTTGGATCGTTTGGTGGTGGTAATATGTTTCAGATCAATCAAGCAACCCAACAGTTTGTTAATCTTCCTATGTTTTCTTCGGCAGACTTCGTAACGAATTCTTTATTATTTGGAGTCGTCTTAGCTGTTATTGTAGGCGTTGTAATAATCGGGGGGATTAAGAGTATCGCTAAAGTAACAGATAAAATCGTCCCCGTTATGTGCGGCATTTATTGCCTAACAGCATTAGTCGTTCTGTTTTCAAATTTCGAGGAAATCCCAAATGCTTTTGCCAAAATAATTAATGGTGCTTTTTCTGCGGAGGGTATAAGCGGAGGGGTAGTAGGGGTTTTGATACAAGGCTTTAAACGGGCTGCTTTTTCGAATGAGGCTGGAGTTGGATCTGCCGCTATTGCACACTCTGCGGTAAAAACGAAGGAGCCTATTACAGAGGGCTTAGTCTCTTTATTAGAGCCTTTTATAGATACTGTTATTGTTTGTACGATGACTGCTTTAGTTATAGTAATAACGGGTGTGTACGATGATCAATCAGGTATGAGTGGTATCGAAATGACTTCTTCTGCATTCGAAAGTGTATTTCCATGGTTCAAGTTTATTCTGACATTAGCGGTTGTAATGTTTGCCTTTTCGACTATGATCTCGTGGTCGTATTATGGACTTAAGTGTGTTACTTTCCTCTTTGGAGATTCAAAAAAAGTAGAATTGGGTTATAAAATTATATTCTGTCTAATAATAGTTGTTGGCTCTGTCTTAAGTTTAGATAAAGTTATTGGAATTTCAGATGCGGCTATTTTTGCAATGTGTATCCCTAACGTTTTAGGAATGTTCGTATTGCTACCAGAAATCAAACGGGACCTTGATAGTTTTTTAAGTCGAATTAAATCAGGTGAAATAAAAAGCTATAAATAATTATATTTTCTCAATCTCAGACAATTCTCATCTCATATGTCAAACAAATTTATCGATTCTTATTTTTTTTATTCTAACAGAGAGAAACAAGGTGTAATAGCTCTAGTAATATTAATAATACTGTTAGTAGTGTTTTTGTTTTTCCGTTCGAATATGGAGCCGAAAATTAGCTATGAAACGGATGTTGATTCATTAATTCATAAAGTTGAATCTGTTCCTCATAATATTGAAGAAGTTATAGGTAAACAAAAGAAGCAGACGCTTTTTGAATTTAACCCCAACGGTTTGTCGATTGAAGATTGGAAAAGACTTGGTCTATCGGAAAAACAAGCAATGGTGATTAAGAAGTACGAAGAAAAAGGTGGTGTGTTTAGAAAACCTAAGGACCTAAAAAAAATGTACAGTATTTCTATTCAGAAATATGATGAGTTAAAGGGGTTTATAAGAATACCTCCAAAGGAGGCTAAAGTGAGGATAGTACCCTCGATTAAAGAAAGGAATAAGGTTGTTCAGGTAATTGATATAAATAGGTGTGATACAACTAGCTTGAAAAGCCTAAAGGGTATAGGAACAGTGTTTTCAAAACGGATAATTAAGTATCGTGAACTTTTGGGGGGATATGATCATATTGACCAGTTAAGGGAAGTGTACGGTATAGATTCTACGCTATTCTCAGCCATCGTTCCTTATGTTAAGGTTGAAAGTCATCGAATTACTCAAATTGATTTGAGAAAAGTTTCCATAAAGGGACTGGCTGGTCATCCTTACTTAAGCTATAATCAATCTAGAGCTTTATGCAACTATTATCAAACCCATCCTAATATGTCTACTATTGACGACTTGTTGAGTATTAAAATATTAGATACCTTGACTTTTGAAAAAATAAAGCCTTATCTGATTCTTGGTAAAGCTCTGTAGATTCAACTATATCAGATTTTCTACGTATTAATTCGTACGGTGTAGATATACTTACAAGGTGTTAGTTGTGTTCTTGCTAGCCCTATTCCTTAGCCTCCTTAGCTTAGTAAATTATTTTTGCATTGTTACTCATTTAATATTTAGTGTTATGAAAAATTCAGATTTCACAATTATATCGTTGGTCGTAAAGAGGAAAATTGCAGAGGCTTCATTATATCTTGAGGTTATTCAACGAAATGCAAATTCATTAATAAAAAATCAAAAGGGGATACACGATCAAATGTTAAAAACAAGCCGAAAAGACATCGATTCAAATATTTCAAAATCGCTAAATAGTTTATCTAATTTTCAAAAAACGAATGCTTTAATAAAAAGGGTACAGCAAATAATGCAGACATGTACATATTGGAGAACAGTTCAGAAGTTTTTGCCAGTTGTGATTGTATCTGAGAATAATCTTCAAACAGAGGAAATCAATGAATATGTTATGGTTCCTATGAATATTGAAATCAGACTCTTAAAGCGTTTAAAGCAAGGCTTTAGTGAGATTGGGCAACAATCGTTATCAAACTTTATTCATAACGAATTACTTGTATTGAAGTCTTAAGGGAAACTTTTCTTAACTTTTCGAAGTATGCACAATTACCTACTAATTATATAGAGTCACATGAATTTTGAACTTTCCGAGAATCAGCAGATGGTCGCTGATATGATAAAAAAGTTTGGCGATAAACATATTCGTCCAAATATTATGAAATGGGACGAGAGTCAAGAGTTCCCTATACCTCTGTTTAAAGAGTTAGGGAAGTTAGGCTTGATGGGGGTTCTTCTTCCTGAAGAATATGGAGGATCAGGGTTTAACTATAAAGAATATGTCACAGTAATTTCAGAAATTTCAAAAATTGATGGCTCAATAGGTTTATCTGTAGCAGCTCATAACTCACTTTGTTCTGGGCATATTTACCAGTTTGGAAACGACGAGCAGAAGAAGAGATGGCTTCCTAAGTTGGCTTCTGCCGAGTGGATTGGAGCCTGGGCATTAACTGAGCCTTCTTCTGGATCAGATGCTGGCGGTATGATTTCTACAGCTAAGCAAGATGGCGATCATTGGATTTTAAACGGTACCAAAACTTTCATTACGCATGGAATATCTTCAGATGTAGCTGTAGTAATTATTAGAACCGGAGAGAAAGGAGATTCTCATGGCATGACCGCCTTTGTTGTAGAGAGAGGTGTAGAAGGTTTTGAGGGTGGAAAAAAATTAGATAAGCTCGGTATGAGGGCCTCTGAAACATCAGAAATTATTTTCACGAATTGCCGTGTGCATAAGGACAATGTAATTGGTGAAGTTGGTGAAGGGTTTGTTCAGGCATTGAAGCTTTTAGAAGGAGGTAGGATCTCTATAGCAGCATTAGGTTTGGGGATAGCTAAGGGTGCATACGAGGCGTCTGTTAAGTACTCTAAGGATAGAGTGCAATTTGGAAAACCAATTTCTTCCTTTCAAGGAATTTCGTTTAAACTTGCTGAAATGTTGATGAAAATTGAAGCATCCGAATTGCTAATCTATAAAGCAGCTGATCTGAAAGATAAGGGCCATAAGATTATAAAGGAATCAGCGATTGCAAAATGTTATGCTGGAGATGTGGCAGTAGATGTTTCTAATGAAGCAGTTCAAATATTTGGAGGATATGGCTATACTAAAGAGTTTCCCGTAGAGAAATTTTATAGAGATTCGAAGTTGTGCACAATTGGTGAGGGAACAACGGAAATACAAAAGATGGTAATAGCTAAACAAATATTGAAAGACTAGTTCATAAGTCGAAAAAAAATATTTACATTTGCGCCACTCAAAAATCGAGATATGTTAATTATACCAGTAAAAGAAGGAGAACCAGTAGAAAGAGCCTTAAAGAGATTTAAGAAGAAATTCGAAAAAACTGGCGTGATGAAGCAAGTGCGAGAGCGAAAGCAATTCACAAAAAAATCGGTTATCCTTAGAAAAGAGAAAGCTAAAGCTGCATACGTACAAGGGTTGAGACAGGCCGAGGAATAGAGTACTTTAGTAAAGTATTTCTCGTTTTGTTTTATGTATAAGAAAGAATTTCTAGATTATCTTAGAGTAGAAAAGCGTTATTCGCAACGCACTATTGTATCGTACCAGACAGATTTAAATCAGTTTAGTTCGTATTTGGAAAGCTGCTTTGAAATCACCGAAATAAATACTGTTAGTCACGTTATGATCCGTAGTTGGATTGTTGAGTTAATCGAACGTGTAATATCAACAAAGACTGTAAATCGAAAGATTGCCACACTTAATACATATTTTAAATATTTATTGAGAATGGAAATAGTAACATCGAATCCGATGTTAAAAATTACTGCGCCTAAAATGTCGAAGAAGCTACCTGTCTTCGTCGAAGAGGAAGCAATGATTAATTTGTTGGAGGAATTGGAATTTCCTGATAATTTTAATGGAGAACTCGATCGGTTAATATTAGAATTGTTTTATTCTACAGGCATTAGGTTGTCCGAGTTGATAAATATTAAGGCTGTAGATGTAAGTAATTATGGCTCTACAATTAAAGTATTAGGTAAGAGAAACAAGGAAAGGATAATACCAATTGGTAAGTCATTGCTCATTCTGATCAATAATTATATTAGAGAGAAGATAAAATTAAACCTCCTGCAAAGTGAGTTTTTGCTTCAAGATGAGAAAGGAAAGAAATTATATGAGAAAAAAGTTTACCGTATTGTAAATAAATATTTAAATATGGTTACCACTTTGTCTAAAAAAAGCCCGCATGTTTTGAGGCACACGTTTGCAACTCACATGTTGAATAATGGAGCGGACATAAACGCAATCAAGGAGTTACTGGGTCACGCTAATTTGTCAGCAACTCAGATTTATACTAAGAATTCGGTAGAACGTTTGAAGAATGTTCACAAGCAAGCTCATCCGCGTGGCTAGAAAAGTGAAAACATCTAATAAATTAATTTGAGAAGCTTTGGTTATATACAAATGTTTTATACATTTGCACTCCTTTTTTTTAGGGGAAAGGTATGCGTGAAAGCATAAGAAAATAATGTGCCGATGTAGCTCAGCTGGCTAGAGCAGCTGATTTGTAATCAGCAGGTCGGGGGTTCGACTCCCTCCATCGGCTCACGTTCTTTTTAAGATGAAAGAGTAGGGGAGATACTCAAGCGGTCAACGAGGACAGACTGTAAATCTGTTGGCTACGCCTTCGAAGGTTCGAATCCTTCTCTCCCCACAACACATTGTCAATAATGGATATTATTTGATTATAAGCGGGAGTAGCTCAGTTGGCTAGAGCATCAGCCTTCCAAGCTGAGGGTCGCCGGTTCGAATCCGGTTTCCCGCTCATATTCAAGTATACCCTATGTAGATGAATTGAATTAGCCGACGTAGCTCAGGGGTAGAGCGTTTCCTTGGTAAGGAAGAGGTCATGGGTTCAATTCCCATCGTTGGCTCATTATAGTATGTGTAATTTTGAATAATAAATAATTAACGATTAAAACTAAGAAACATGGCTAAAGCTAATTTCGAACGTACCAAACCACATGTAAACATTGGTACGATTGGTCACGTTGACCACGGTAAGACAACTTTGACGGCAGCGATTTCAAAAGTATTAGCGGGTAAAGGGTTAGCAGAAGTAACCGATTTTTCCGCTATCGATAACGCTCCGGAAGAAAAAGAAAGAGGTATCACTATTGCAACATCTCACGTTGAATATGATTCACCTGCTAGACATTATGCTCATGTTGATTGTCCGGGACACGCAGATTATATAAAAAATATGATTACGGGCGCAG
>JABSPR010000200.1 GCA_013214975.1 Flavobacteriales bacterium | reverse complement strand
TATTGCTCATCTAATTCTGTGGTATCCAAATTTTCCACTACTAAATCATTCGCGAAACTACTAGGCGCACAAATTAGTACGAGAAAAATGAGCCTCGTAATAAATAATAACCTCCCCAGAAATCCTTTAATATTTAATAATACCATAAAAGATCTTTGCATGCCAAGTATACAAAATTTGATCTATTATGTTACAATTGAGCCTTTTAAAAGGTAGTTCAGTAAAGGGTAGAGCTGATATGGAAAGAATTAGAATCTAAAATAAATAAAGGGCTGTGAGGCTTGTAGAGATTGATAAGCCATGATAGTAGCGAAAACAATTATCACACCTTTTATAACGATGTGCGAACGAATAAACCAATTCCTATAAAATGATTTTTGATTGGCTGGAATTAAGTGAATCCCGTATCCAAGGGCCAATACCAGATAGTAAAACCAGTATTCCGCGATTACTTGTGTAATTAGCTCCGCGTGGAAATGATTTAAGATCCGATCTAAGAAACTAGTGGCCACTTCCATATCGTCGGATCGGAAGAAGATTCGTGTAAAAGAAATAAAAGTTAAGGTCACAATTATTTTAAGCGTATTAGCCCAAGCAGCATTAATTCGTTCATATGGACTAATCTTCCTCCATAGTTTATATACTACCAATCCAAGACCATTTAACCCGCCCCATATTACCATGTTCCAATTCGCTCCGTGCCACAAGCCACCCAAAAGCATGGTAATCATCAGATTAATATTTGTATTTATCCAGTGCCTTACGCGATCAAAGCTTACAGCTAACACGAGTAATATGCTCATTAAAATATAAGAGATAGACAACACATACTTCCAATAATCTTTCGATAACAAGAGCAGTATAAAAAACATTACTCCTAGCATTATATAAGAACCTTCTGTGCCTCTTTTACTCCCTCCCAATGGTATGTATAAATAATCGCGTAGCCATGTGGAAAGCGAAATATGCCAACGCTTCCAGAACTCTCCAACGTTCTTCGCTTTGTAAGGAGAATTAAAATTCTGACTAAACTTAAATCCAAGTAGCAATCCTATTCCAATAGCCATATCCGTGTATCCCGAAAAGTCAGCATAGACTTGCATGGAGTAACCAAAAATGGCTATTACACATTGGAAACCGCTACTCATTTCTGGGTTTTGAAACGAATAATCAATAAAACCATTTGCAAGGAAATCTGCCAGAAATGCTTTTTTAAGCAGTCCGTTCAATATCCAAAAAATAGCTGTACCAAATTGAACCTTTGTTAGTCGATAAGGTTTATAAATCTGAGGAATAAACTCGGATGCTCTTACAATTGGTCCCATAACTAGTTGAGGAAAAAACGACACATAGAAGCCAAAATGCATGATGTTCTTTAATGGCACTAGTTTGTCTCTATAGATGTCGATGGTATAACTCATCGCTTGAAACGTAAAAAAGGATATACCTATTGGCAATATGATTCTTGAAAAAGTAAATCCTTTGCCCAAGCTATCGTTAGACCATTGTTCTAACACTAAGTTAAGATCCCATTGAGCGAGGAAATCAAAACCAAAAACATGATTTAGGGTATTCAAAAAGATTTTAAACGAGTCTGAAAAGAAGTAGGCATATTTAAAAAGAGCAAGCACGAACAAGTTAACACAAACACTAACCGCAACTAAGATGTTCTTACGTAGCCTTTGTTCTTGCTTATGAATGGCCAATCCAAGGAAATAATTTATTACCGTTGTAAACAGAAGTATCAGGAAAAAGGCACCACCCGACTTGTAGTAAAAGAACAAACTAGCGGCAAACAAAAAGGTATTACATGCCAGCGTTTTCTTATCGCTGTAAGAGTAATAAATAAAGAAAATAGCGAAGAGGGCCCACAGAAAATATATAACCAAGAAGCCCGAACTAAAAATCGCCATGTACAGAAACCCGATCGCAATAATTGAAGCAACCGGTATTAGTGTGGCCATGTTCTTCTTCTTGTAAATCAAGCCCATAAAAAGCATGACACCTGCCAAGAACAACCAAAAATAAATTTTGGTAAAGAACAGATCTTGCGACAATCCAGGAGTTGCCGGATCGTCGTTAAACAGAAATATTTTTTCGATCCAGCTAATTGGATTCATCCTTCAAAAAATTCTGGTAGTCGTTCATAAGGGCATTAAACATCATGTCGCCAACTAGGCGATAACCCTTATTCGAAAAATGTATTTTGTCTTTCTTGGCCAATCCATGATCTTCCCAGGTTTTAATGGAACCCAGTCCCCCCATAATTTCAAACATATCCCAAATTGCCGCATTATGATCTACACACAATTGCTGCATCACCTCTCGAACTTCAATTGCCCTTGGATTGGGTTTACCATTGCGATAACTGTCGTTGTTTGTAGTAAGCAAAATATCCACATCGGGATAGACTCGCCTAAACAATCCAATTAGCGTATCGTAATTTTGTTTGTACGTCTTCGGCCTAAACGAGGAATCATAGGCATCGTTTATCCCAATAGAAAATATTACGAGGTCCACATCCATAGAGTGTAAATGTTGCTCTAACCAGAGGGAGTTATTATATGATGGCACATCGGCTCCGTTACATCCTATATTCTGGTATATCAGCCCTGGATCGTCGTTTTCTAATTGAATTCCATAGAGTTCAAAATAGTTCTGAATGGAATCCGTTTTTCTTACTTCGAAGTAGATTGTATCTTGTAGACTCTCGAACTCATAATAAGCATACCCCAAGAAATTATAGAAATTCATCTTCTTTTTGATACCTCCATCAATAATAAAGGGAGTATAAGATTCATCTTCGATATCGTAGTAGAGTTTAATCTTATCGCTCTTGTACTTTAAAGGATAATACTCGTCGTAGCAATAAATTTTAAATGTGGTTAGAGTGTCTGTAGTTCGCACTTGGTAACCCAAAAGGCCAACCGGACAATCGTCTAACTTTTGTGCCGAACGACATTTTTCCCACGTACCAGTGTACTCTGTTTTGAAATTATTTGGATTATTACTTCTTGCCATGTGCAACGGAAAAACCATACCTCTCTCCCCTTTCATATGAGGTTCCATGGTTTGCATATTTATTCGAGTTGTGCCACTCCAAATATCGGCTTGGATGTGCGATCCTCCAACATGCATAATGTTCACATTAGACTCTTTTGATACTAGAGATTCTTGCAACTTTTCATAAAACCTATCGAGGCTAGTGGAGTCGCCATAGTACAAAATTTTGTTAGTATCGTAATTGATAAAACTATGTTTTGGCACCTTTTTAACATAAGGGCTTTGGGCCTGAGCAAGCATTTGAAATCCCAATGCCAAAATAAACGTTAGACTAAATAAATATTTACTTTTCATTCTTCTTTCCTCCTTTATATTTTCTGTAATCCTCTATCAATGCAGTATAAAACCAATCCGCAACTTTTCCCGCGCCCGTTCGTGTAAAATGTATGTGGTCTGAATACGCCAATCGAGGTTCCGCTTTAACC
>JABSPR010000199.1 GCA_013214975.1 Flavobacteriales bacterium | reverse complement strand
TACGGTGTAACTTTGGTGCCCATACGATAATTGGTTAGGAGCGCAAATATACAACTCTCTATTCTTTCGTTTTCAAATTAGGTTAGTGTAATATTTACGATATTTGTGTCACACATTACCAGCAAACATGGAAGATTTCATAATTGACTTATTAAAATTCATTGTACCAGCAATCATTGTTTTTGCAGCAGGATTTATTTCCATTAAAAAATTCTTGGACTTCGAACAAAAAAAACTTCTTCTTGAGATAAAGAGAGATATGAACAAGACGGGTATTCCTCTTCGGTTGCAAGCTTTTGAAAGAATCACTCTCTTTTTGGAGAGAATTTCTCCAAACAGTATTGTTATGCGAATGAGCAGAAAAGGAATGACTGCCGCTCAACTACACAAAGCCCTAATTGGAGCAATTAGGAATGAATATGAGCACAACCTAACGCAACAATTATATGTTTCTAATGAAACTTGGGATTCCGTTAAAAAAGCGAAAGATGATATGATTCGTTTAGTTAACATTAGTTCAACAAAAATGGGCGATAAAGCCACTGCACTAGACCTAAGCAAGAATATTTTCAAATTGATCGCTGAAGTCAAATCTAATCCCACTGACATTGCAATCAATCAATTAAAGAGCGAATTAAGACGGATTTTCTAAGGTTAGAAATCAACTAGTTGAAAGCAGCAAATTGAAGTTGCAACGGCAACATTTAACGATTCTGTAGTTTCTCCACCTTCTCTTTGAGCACCAACTATTCCTATTTTCTTTGACGCGCTATCCATAATACTTTGAGAAACGCCATTCGCCTCATTACCCAATACTAATAATCCTCTTTTTGCTTTTTTCTCAGAACGAATATCATCACCATTCATAGCAGTTACATAGATATTATAGTCTTCAGCTTCTTTTAACTTCTCAGCAAAAGAGTTCAAATTAACGTAATGCACTTTAACTCGAGAGATAGAACCCATGGTAGACATAACACACTTTGGATTAAATACATCTACGCAATCCTCCGAGCAGAATATATTTTCAATTCCGAACCAATCGGCTATTCTCACTATCGTTCCTAAGTTTCCCGGATCACGTACTGAATCCAATGCAATTGAAAATTCTGCAAGAACGTCTTCCTCTTTCCAATTCCAAGATGGAATTTTAAATACAGCTAATAGAGAACTTGGTGTTTTCAATAAACTAATCTTTTCCATATCCGAATTTGAGATCAGATGGAATCTTGATTTATCTTCAATATCAAGTCCTAACACTTGGTCTATTACATACAAACTATCTAAAACGAATGATGAATGCAATAACCCAACTACCGACTTCTCTCCTTCTACAACGAATAGCCCTTCCCTCTTCCTTATTTTCCTTTTGCTCAAAGATTTTATCAGCGAAATTCTGTTTTTACTCAACATTAGGTAGACAATTAGACAATCATAAATTAGAATGCTAAGATATACTATCAAATAAGAATTCAATTTGACACATCAAATAAATAGATAGTTGGGAGTAATTGTTACCAAGAGTTTATAAATTTGCTGAAATTAACCAACTAATTCTTTCGAATATGTCCTACAACAAAATTGTTGACATCCTAGGCGACAGTGCTACAGACCTATTAGAGCACAAATGCAATACAATAGACCAATCAATGATTACATCACCTGGTCCAGATTTCATAAACGACACATTCGTATATACCAACAGAAGCCCACAAACTATTCGCGGCTTAAATTCTATTTACAACAATGGACGTTTAGCTGGTACTGGTTATGTATCTATCCTTCCTGTTGATCAAGGAATAGAGCATTCAGGTGGTGCTTCTTTCGCTCCAAACCCAATCTACTTTGACCCAGAAAACATTGTAAAACTTGCTATAGAAGGTGGTTGTAATGCTGTAGCTTCTACATTTGGAGTACTTGCATCGTGCTCTAGAAAGTATGCACATAAAATCCCATTTATAGTAAAAATAAATCACAACGAATTACTTACCCATCCGGCTACATTCGATCAAATTCCTTTTGGAAGTGTAGATGAAGCCTGGAACTTGGGTGCTACAGCAGTTGGTGCAACTATCTATTTTGGATCAGAGGAATCTGGCAGACAAATTTCAGAAATAGCCGCTGCGTTTGAAAGAGCCCATGAACTCGGAATGACAACAATTCTTTGGTGTTACTTAAGAAACTCAGGATTTACTAAAGATGGAAAAGATTACAGTACAGCAACTGATATTACAGCACAAGCCAACCATATAGGTGTTACGATCCAAGCCGATATAATCAAGCAAAAATTAGCAACAACTAATAATGGCTATACAGATATAGGG
>JABSPR010000198.1 GCA_013214975.1 Flavobacteriales bacterium | reverse complement strand
CACCATTAGATTCTCATAATGCTTTTTCATAGCTGCCGCCGAACAAGTGTGGTTGTTAGAGATCATGGCAAAGGCGAGCATCTCTCCAGACTTAGTAGTTACGTAACCAGAATAACTTTTCACTCTTGTCATGGTGCCGCTTTTTGCATGCACGTTACCTTCCGCCAAAGTTCCTTTACACATGTTTCGTAATGTTCCTGTCTCACCGGCAGATGGTAAAGAATTGTAAAACATATCGAAGTGCTTTTCCTTGGCTGTCGATTTTAACATCTCTACCATAAAGTCTGTGCTTACCGCATCAAAACGAGAAAGCCCACTACCATCGAATTGATTTAAACCTTTAATGTTAATTCCATCTCGAAGCCAATGCGATCTTATTACATCAAACCCATTAACGTTCGAACCATAATTTAAAACCTTGTAGCCAATTTGCTTTAGAATAGATTCTGCGAAAAAATTATTCGAATGCATGTTGGTGAAGTTTATAATATCTATTAGGGCAGGAGAGTAATTGGTGTAAAAAGTAACTGGCGCCAAGTAGTTCATTATGCTGAAGCTTTCTACCCGTTTAACCGGCTCCATTCTTTGTCTCCTTTTAGTAGAGGGTGGATTAGAAATCACGATTCCTTTTTTTCGTAGAAACTTATCAAAGGTGTAAGCACATAAAAAAGGAGGATCAGGAACTTGGCATTCTAAACCAAACCGAGATGAATCGCTAGATACTTGACCATAGATATAGCATTTCGACATATATGGTGAGCTAGAGATCCATATAGCTGCTGGGGTGTCTTTATCACCAACTTTTAGATTGTTTACCAATTCGAATTCTGGAACGTCGGTGTAGCGTTCAAAAAACACAGTATCTATGCTGGCGTTAACCACAAATGCAAAAATATTTTCTTTAAACGATAAACCCGATGCCCCGGCACAATAACCGCTTTGCATGTCTTCCCACGCCCAGCTGTTGGGAATCATATCAAACTCAAAGTCTTCGCCATCACCGATAATACTGCCTTTAATAGTGTCTATGCCAAGTCTTTTAATTGCCTGGTACCATCTCTCCATCGTACTATCTGGACGGGTGCTATGAAATATCTTGGAACCTAAAGTAGGATCACCACCACCTTTAATGTGGATGTTACCGGTATAGGATCGGTCTATCGAATTTAAAATTCCGTGATATTTGAGCTCTGTTTTAAATCGGTAGTAGGGTTTTAATATAGCCAATGCCGCACTGGTTGTAACGGTCTTCATAATAGATGCAGGAACCAAAGTTTTCTTGCCTCCGTGGTTAACGTACATGACATCCTTGTTAACGGGAGCAAGGGTAAACCCCCAAGTGGCGTGTTTCATTTCTGGTGCTATTCCTAAAGCTTCGAGATATTCGTTAATGGCTTTTAATTCGGGAAGGTCGGAATTGGCAAGAACTAAAGTATCGGCTGAAATTTTCTCCGCAATTTTGGCCTTAACCTTCTCTTTGAAATTACCGTTGCCATTCCACGAAATAACTGCATTTAACAATGTGGCAAACGTTATAAGAAAGATCCATGCTGTTTTGGACTTTAGGATTTTGTCTCTATTCATTATTGTTTGGATTCAATAAAATAAAATTACGAAAGGAGAAAGGCCGTTGTAGAGGCCAATGTAAAATGTTATGAACGCTACTATGTTCCTTGTTATGTGGATGTAGAGATGGAACCCAACTTCACGATTTTGAAAATCTCTATTACCTGATTATAAGTTTCTCTATCTTCGGCGGCACTACTAACCAATTAAGAAATTAATTCTATGAAAAGCCTTTTTTCTACAATAGCAATGGCGTTGATGTTATTCAGTTCTGTTTCGCAAGCACAATACCTTCCACGACCAAGTCAATGGACGGAGTTGAAGCAAGTAATTGGAGTAACTAGCATAGATATTAAGTATTCTCGCCCGAACGTTAAGGGGCGTGAGATTTGGGGTGAACTAGTAAAGTATGGAGAAGTTTGGCGCTTAGGTGCAAACGAGTCTACCATTTTTACAACCCAGTTCGATATAGAGATAAATGGTGAAAAGTTGGCTAAAGGAAGTTATTCTGTTTATGCTTTTCCAGGAGAGAAAGAATGGAAGCTCAGCTTTAATACCTATACCAAAGGCTGGGGTGGTGTAGATTACGATGCT